>NZ_BSQP01000012.1:0-255 GCF_030268405.1 Agromyces sp. NBRC 114283 | reverse complement strand
CATGAGCGCGTCCGCGGGCAAGGTGGACTGGGACCGCACCGAGATCACCGGGCAGGGCGCGGCGTTCCGTCGTCTCGGCGACGTGCGCATCCTCGCCGTCGTCGTGCCGAACCCGGTCGGTGTGATCATGGACCGCGCGGGCACGGTGGTGCGCGGCAACTACGACGCGCAGACCGGGGTCCGGCGCCACCCGGTGTTCGACTACCAGGAGGCGTTCGCCGAGCAGGTCCCGCCCGTCACCGAGGCCGGCAACAC
>NZ_BSQP01000011.1:0-334 GCF_030268405.1 Agromyces sp. NBRC 114283 | reverse complement strand
GCCCACCGGTGCGACCGTGATCCACATCCCCGCCGGCGCCCGCACCGCGGTGGACGCGCGGGGCGGGGCGGTGGGGCTCTCCGGCGGCTACGACTTCAACCACGCCATCTGCCTGGCCGGCGGAGCCAGCTACGGGCTCGAGGCGGGCGCCGGGGTGAGCGGCGCGCTCCTGGAACGCCTCGAGTATCGCACCGGCTTCGCCGAGGCCCAGCTGGTGTCGTCGGCGGTCATCTACGACTTCTCGGCGCGCTCCACCGCGGTCTACCCCGACAAGGCGCTCGGCCGCGCGGCGCTCGAATTCGCCGTTCCCGGTGAGTTCCCGCAGGGGCGGGCG
>NZ_BSQP01000010.1:0-344 GCF_030268405.1 Agromyces sp. NBRC 114283 | reverse complement strand
AGTGTGTCCAAGACCCCAACACTCAAGAAAGGCACTGTGATCACCAACCACTATTGCTCAGAAATCAACGCCTGACACCCAGCAAAACGTGTGTCCTCTCATCATTGCACCCCCGGGGGAGAATGTTATCTCTCATAATCAAAGATTATTGGCCTCTAAAGGGAGAAATGCACCGACGTGGAGGAGGAAGAAGGACAAAGGTCGGTTCCTTAGCAGGTGCAATCGCTGAAATCCCAGTAATAGATCAATTATTGGCGGCCTAGAACGGGGCTTGGAATTCAAATATGGTGAAAAACAAATCAAAAAGTAAAAGAACGAAGGTGAATGGTTGGGGTGAGCACTAG
>NZ_BSQP01000009.1:0-528 GCF_030268405.1 Agromyces sp. NBRC 114283 | reverse complement strand
TGGACCGCGCGGGCACGGTGGTGCGCGGCAACTACGACGCGCAGACCGGGGTCCGGCGCCACCCGGTGTTCGACTACCAGGAGGCGTTCGCCGAGCAGGTCCCGCCCGTCACCGAGGCCGGCAACACCACGATCAGCGCGATCGTCACGAACGTGCGGATGAGCCCCGTCGAGCTGAACCAGTTCGCCAAGCAGGTGCACAGTTCGATGCACCGCGGCATCCAGCCGTTCCACACCGACATGGACGGCGACACGCTCTTCGCCGTCACCACCGACGAGATCGATCTGCCGACGACCCCGGGGTCGTCGCGCGGGCGGCTGTCGGTGAACGCGACCGCGCTCGGCGCGATCGCCTCCGAGGTGATGTGGGACGCCGTCCTCGAGGCCGGCAAGTAGGGGCCCGGCCCCGGAACAGGAGAGGAACGCTGTGGAGATCATCACCGCGACGGTGACGGGCACGGATCCGGGAAGCCGGGGCGCCGAGATCGGGAGCCGCTTCGGGGAGGGGATCCGCGACGCGGTCGACGGC
>NZ_BSQP01000008.1:0-726 GCF_030268405.1 Agromyces sp. NBRC 114283 | reverse complement strand
GTGTTGCCGGCCTCGGTGACGGGCGGGACCTGCTCGGCGAACGCCTCCTGGTAGTCGAACACCGGGTGGCGCCGGACCCCGGTCTGCGCGTCGTAGTTGCCGCGCACCACCGTGCCCGCGCGGTCCACGATCACACCGACCGGGTTCGGCACGACGACGGCGAGGATGCGCACGTCGCCGAGACGACGGAACGCCGCGCCCTGCCCGGTGATCTCGGTGCGGTCCCAGTCCACCTTGCCCGCGGACGCGCTCATGCCCGCGCCCGCCCGCCCCTGCGGGAACTCACCGGGAACGGCGAATTCGAGCGCCGCGCGGCCGAGCGCCTTGTCGGGGTAGACCGCGGTGGAGCGCGCCGAGAAGTCGTAGATGACCGCCGACGACACCAGCTGGAGCTCGGCGAAGCCGGTGCGATACTCGAGGCGTTCCAGGAGCGCGCCGCTCACCCCGGCGCCCGCCTCGAGCCCGTAGCCGGCTCCGCCGGCCAGGCAGATGGCGTGGTTGAAGTCGTAGCCGCCGGAGAGCCCCACCGCCCCGCCCCGCGCGTCCACCGCGGTGCGGGCGCCGGCGGGGATGTGGATCACGGTCGCACCGGTGGGCCCCTCCTCGTAGTGCGCCGCGCCGATGCTGACCCCGGGGAAGTCGAACCGCAGCATCTCGCGGCCCGTGCTCCTGACCGGCGCGAGATCGAAGGCGTCGTTGCCCGGACCCCCGAAGACCGGAGGGCCG
>NZ_BSQP01000007.1:0-880 GCF_030268405.1 Agromyces sp. NBRC 114283 | reverse complement strand
GGCTCTGTTGCAAAGATTGGCGGCAGTCAGAGGTAGGCTGTCGCTCTGCGCCGATCAGGCGGCTGCTGCGAAATGGTGGTTGAGCATGCCCATGGCCTCCGTCAGCGCCGAGGGCCCAATGCCAAAAGCTCTCTCCACAAGGCGCACCTCGCCCCTGATGCCGGGCTGCAGGCACCAGGGGCGAGCCTGTCCTTTGCGCAGGGCTCGCATGACTTCGAATCCCTTGATCGTGGCATAGGCCGTGGGGATCGATTTGAAACCGCGCACCGGCTTGATCAGTATCTTGAGCTTTCCGTGATCGGCCTCGATCACGTTATTGAGATACTTCACCTGCCGGTGGGCCGTCTCCCGGTCCAGCTTTCCTTCGCGCTTCAATTCGGTGATCGCTGCACCATAGCTCGGCGCTTTGTCGGTATTGAGCGTGGCAGGCTTTTCCCAGTGCTTCAGGCCTCGCAGGGCCTTGCCCAGGAACCGCTTCGCTGCCTTGGCGCTGCGGGTCGGCGACAGGTAGAAATCGATCGTGTCGCCCCGCTTGTCGACTGCCCGGTACAGGTAGGTCCACTTGCCCCGCACCTTGACGTAGGTTTCATCCAGGCGCCAGCTCGGATCAAAGCCACGCCGCCAGAACCAGCGCAGCCGCTTCTCCATCTCCGGGGCGTAGCACTGGACCCAGCGATAGATCGTCGTATGGTCGACCGAAATGCCGCGTTCCGCCAGCATTTCCTCAAGGTCGCGATAGCTGATCGGATAGCGACAATACCAGCGCACCGCCCACAGGATCACATCACCCTGGAAATGGCGCCACTTGAAATCCGTCATCGTTCCGTCCGTCCAATCTCCGCCAAGCATGCTCAAGCTTCACGATTTTTGCAACAGAGCC
>NZ_BSQP01000006.1:0-2713 GCF_030268405.1 Agromyces sp. NBRC 114283 | reverse complement strand
GGCCCCGGAACAGGAGAGGAACGCTGTGGAGATCATCACCGCGACGGTGACGGGCACGGATCCGGGAAGCCGGGGCGCCGAGATCGGGAGCCGCTTCGGGGAGGGGATCCGCGACGCGGTCGACGGCATGACCACCTACACCGCCAGCATGGCGTTCCAGTCGATCGGCATCCCGATCCGGCGCATCCCCTCGGCCATCATCATCGGCGTGCTCGGCACCTTCTTCACCATCTACCTGGTCATGTCGACCAGCCTGCTCGACGCGGTGAACATCATGCTGCAGGTGCTGATCCTCATCTCGGCTCCGGGCATCACCGTCTACTGCATGGACATCTGGCTGCGCCGCAACCGATACGATGGCCTCGATCTCTTCGACGAGCGCCGGGGGGCGAAGTACTGGTACACCGGCGGCTTCAGCATTCCCGGCCTCGCCGCGGGGATCATCGGCGGCGCTGCCGCCTCCTTCTTCCTCACCACCGATTTCTGGAGCGGCGCGGTCGCCGAGGCCATGGGCTACATCGATCTCTCCGCCCCCGTCGCGATGATCGTCAGCGGTGGCCTCTACTATCTCTTCACCCGCCGCGGCTACACCTTCGGAGACACTCGATGAACGCACGTTCCACCGGCCAGCACCCCGCCAGGTATCCCGGAGCCGCGGCCGGGGAGCCGACACTCGACAGCTGGCAGGAGGCCCCGCACAACCGCTGGGCCTTCGCCCGCCTGGGCGAGCTGCTGCCCACGGCGGCGGTCTCCCGGCGCGACCCGGCGACGCCCGCGGAGCCCGTCGTGCGGCTCGACGCGCTCGCGACGCGGCTCCCCGATCTCGAGCAGCGGCTCGAGGAGACCTGCACCGACGCCTTCCTCGTGCTGCGCGGAACGGAGGTCGTGGCCGAGTACTACCGCGCCGGCTTCGCGCCCGACGACCGTCACCTGCTGATGAGCGTCTCGAAGTCGCTGTGCGGCACGGTCGTCGGAGCACTGGTCGACGAGGGGCGCATCGATCCCGCGCAGCCCGTCACCGAGTATGTACCCGAGCTCGCCGGCTCCGTCTACGACGGGCCCTCCGTGCTGCAGGTGCTCGACATGCAGATCTCGATCGACTACAACGAGGACTACGTCGATCCCGCATCCGAGGTGCAGACCCACGGTCGCTCGGCCGGCTGGCGCACGCGCCGCCACGGCGACCCGGCCGACACCTACGAGTTCCTCACCACCCTCCGCGGCGACGGCAGCACCGGCGAGTTCCAGTACTGCTCGGCGAACACCGACGTACTCGCCTGGATCGTCGAACGGGTCACCGGTCTGCGCTACGTCGAAGCGCTCTCCACGTACCTGTGGGCGAAGCTCGACGCCGACCGCGACGCTACCATCACCGTCGACACGACGGGTTTCGGCTTCGCGCACGGCGGCGTCTCCTGCACGGCGCGGGATCTCGCGCGCGTGGGGCGCATGATGCTCGACGGCGGCGTCGCCCCCGGTGGCCGCGTGGTCTCCGAGGACTGGGTGCGTCGCGTACTCGCCGGCGGATCGCACGAGGCGATGACCGACAAGGGCTTCACGAACACCTTCCCCGACGGCAGCTACACCCGCCAGTGGTGGTGCACGGGCAACGAGCGCGGCAACGTGAGCGGCATCGGCATCCACGGGCAGAATCTGTGGCTCGACCCGCTCACCGACTCCGTGATCGTCAAGCTGTCGTCGTGGCCCGATCCCGACACCGAGCACTGGCACCGGCTGCAGAACGGGATCCTGCTCGACGTCAGCCGCGCGCTCGACGCAGTGTAGCCACGGTCGCTCCGCTCGCGGCGGGCCTCCCCCGCCGGTTGAGCGAGGAGCGCAGCGACGAGTCGAAACCCGACCGCCCCGGGTTTCGACTCGCTCCGCTCGCTCAACCAGCGGGGGCCCGCTCAACCGGCGGGGCCGCCCGGCTCGCCCGGGCCGACTGAATCGCACCGGGTCGCGGGCGCTACTCCCCCAGCCGGTTCTTGCTGCGCATGGCCCGCTCGGCCTCGCGCTTGTCCTGCCGTTCGCGCAGCGTCTGCCGCTTGTCGTATTCCTTCTTGCCCTTCGCGAGGGCGATCTCGACCTTCGCGCGGCCGTCCAGGAAGTACAGGCGCAGCGGCACGATCGTCATGCCGCCCTCGCGGGTCTTCTGGTAGAGCTTGTCGATCTGCTGGCGATGCAGCAGCAGCTTGCGCTTGCGGCGCGGCGCGTGGTTGGTCCACGACCCGTTGAGGTACTCGGGGATGTACGCCGCGTCGAGCCAGGCCTCGCCGCGCTCGATGAAGACGTAGCCGTCGACGAGCGACGCGCGCCCCATGCGCAGCGATTTCACCTCGCTGCCGGTGAGCACCAGGCCCGCCTCGTAGGTGTCGAGGATGTTGTACTCGTGCCGGGCCTTCTTGTTGGAGGCGATCAGCTTCTCGCCGGTCTCCTTGGGCATGTCACATCCTTTCTGCCGTCGGGCTGGTGCGGGATCCGCGCTCACGCGCGAGGATCCAGCCTACCGCACCCTCGCCGCTAGACCCGCAGATACCGCGTGATCGCGATCTTCGCCGCGATCGCCGAGAGGATCACGCCCACGAGGGCTCTGTTGCAAAAATCGTGAAGCTTGAGCATGCTTGGCGGAGATTGGACGGACGGAACGATGACGGATTTCAAGTGGCGCCATTTCCAGGGTGATGTGATCCTGTGGGCGGTGCGCTGGTATTGT
>NZ_BSQP01000005.1:0-3834 GCF_030268405.1 Agromyces sp. NBRC 114283 | reverse complement strand
GGCCCCGGAACAGGAGAGGAACGCTGTGGAGATCATCACCGCGACGGTGACGGGCACGGATCCGGGAAGCCGGGGCGCCGAGATCGGGAGCCGCTTCGGGGAGGGGATCCGCGACGCGGTCGACGGCTATCTCGAGTTCTTCGGGATCCGCGGCCTGCCGGAGGATCGGGTGCGCGGGATCGCGGAGAGCTGCTTCGCGACGCTCGAGGCCTGGGCGCCGAACCTGGCGGCCGAGCTCGCCGCCACGGCCGAGGCGGCCGGGGTGCCGCTGTGGCGGCTCGCCGCGCTCAACGCCCGCACCGAGGTGCTCGCGGTCATTCCGCCCGACACCGAGGGTGAGTGCTCGACCGCCGTGTTCGCGCCGCCCGGGGATGCGGCGCCCGAGACGATCCAGACCTGGGACTGGCACGCCCACCTGTGCCGGACGGGCCTCTACTATCTCTTCACCCGCCGCGGCTACACCTTCGGAGACACTCGATGAACGCACGTTCCACCGGCCAGCACCCCGCCAGGTATCCCGGAGCCGCGGCCGGGGAGCCGACACTCGACAGCTGGCAGGAGGCCCCGCACAACCGCTGGGCCTTCGCCCGCCTGGGCGAGCTGCTGCCCACGGCGGCGGTCTCCCGGCGCGACCCGGCGACGCCCGCGGAGCCCGTCGTGCGGCTCGACGCGCTCGCGACGCGGCTCCCCGATCTCGAGCAGCGGCTCGAGGAGACCTGCACCGACGCATTCCTCGTGCTGCGCGGCTCCGAGGTCCTCGCCGAGTACTACCGGGCGGGTTTCGCACCCGACGACCGTCACCTGCTGATGAGCGTCTCGAAGTCGCTGTGCGGCACGGTCGTCGGCGCGCTGATCGACGAGGGGCGCATCGATCCCGCGCAGCCCGTCACCGAGTATGTACCCGAGCTCGCGGGCTCCGTCTACGACGGGCCCTCCGTGCTGCAGGTGCTCGACATGCAGATCTCGATCGACTACAACGAGGACTACGTCGATCCGGCCTCGGAGGTGCAGACCCACGATCGCTCCGCCGGCTGGCGCACGCGGCGAGACGGGGACCCCGCCGACACCTACGAGTTCCTCACCACCCTCCGCGGCGACGGCGGCACCGGCGAGTTCCAGTACTGCTCGGCGAACACCGACGTGCTCGCCTGGATCGTCGAGCGGGTCACCGGTCTGCGCTACGTCGAAGCGCTCTCCACGTACCTGTGGGCGAAGCTCGACGCCGATCGGGATGCGACCATCACGGTCGACCAGACCGGCTTCGGCTTCGCGAACGGGGGCGTCTCCTGCACCGCGCGGGATCTCGCACGCGTGGGCCGCATGATGCTCGACGGCGGCGTCGCTCCCGGCGGACGGGTCGTATCGCAGGGCTGGGTGGAAAGCGTGCTGGCCGGCGGCTCCCGCGAAGCCATGACCGACGAGGGTTTCACCTCCGCATTCCCCGAGGGCAGCTACACGCGCCAGTGGTGGTGCACGGGCAACGAGCGCGGCAACGTGAGCGGCATCGGCATCCACGGCCAGAACCTCTGGCTCGATCCGCGCACCGACTCCGTGATCGTCAAGCTCTCGTCGTGGCCCGATCCCGACACCCGGCACTGGCACGGGCTGCAGAGCGGGATCCTGCTCGACGTCAGCCGTGCCCTCGACGCGGTGTAGGCGGCGTGACCGGCGTCGGCACCGCGCCGGTGGATCCTGCGACTGCGCTCGCAAGCTCGCTCCGCGCAGGATGGACAGGGGGTGTGCTCGACCTCGTCCTCCTGCGTGCGCGGAATGCTGAAACGGAACGCGCCAGCGTTCCGCGCATTCCGCGGTGGCGCCACCGCGTCAGGCGCGTCGCAGGATCCGCCCGCGACGCGGGGACACCCGAGGGAGCGCCTACTCCCCCATCCGGTTGCGGGTGCGCATCGCCCGTTCGGCCTCGCGCTTGTCCTGCCGCTCGCGCATGGTCTGGCGCTTGTCGTACTCCTTCTTGCCCTTCGCGAGGGCGATCTCGACCTTCGCGCGGCCGTCGAGGAAGTACAGGCGCAGCGGCACGATCGTCATGCCGCCCTCGCGGGTCTTCTGGTAGAGCTTGTCGATCTGCTGGCGGTGCAGCAGCAGCTTGCGCTTGCGGCGCGGCGCGTGGTTCGTCCACGAGCCGTTGAGGTACTCGGGGATGTAGGCGGCGTCGAGCCAGGCCTCGCCGCGCTCGATGAACACGTATCCGTCGACGAGCGACGCGCGTCCCATGCGCAGCGACTTCACCTCGCTGCCCGTGAGCACCAGGCCCGCCTCGTAGGTGTCGAGGATGTGGTACTCGTGCCGGGCCTTCTTGTTGGAGGCGATCAGCTTCTCGCCGGTCTCCTTCGGGCTCATGTCACATCCTTCCTGCGGCCGGGGTGGTTCGGGGTCCGCGCTCACGCGCGAAGAACCAGCTTATCGCACACCGCCGCCGTTCCGCCCGCCACGCCGAGCCGCCCGGCCTCGAGGCGCCCGAACCGAGCCGATTGCTCCAACCCGCACGGATTATCGGCGCGGGAGGGCTCGGGCTCGCACGATGGGCTCGGTTTCGACGAGCCCCGGCCCCGAGATCCGGATCCGCGGCCCGCCCCGGGGACGCTCTGCGCTACACCCGCAGGTATCTGGTGATCGCGATCTTCGCCGCGATCGCCGAGAGCACCACTCCCACCAGCACGAGGATCGGCGGCACCACGAGCGCCTGCTCCACCGTGATGTAACTCGTGAACGGCACCTCCCGGGCGAGGAATCCCTGCACGAAGAAGCGCACGATCGCCACCGACGCGGCGCTCGCGAGCACGGCGCCGAAGAGCGCGGCGATGATGCCCTCCAATATGAAGGGGGTCTGGATGAACCGGTTCGACGCGCCCACGAGGCGCATGATCCCGATCTCCCGCCGGCGCGAGAACGCCGAGAGCCTGATCGTGGTCGAGATCAGCAGCATGGCCGCCACCAGCATGAGCCCCGCGATGACGATCGCCGTGTAGCTCGCCACCCCCAGGAACAGGAAGATCCGATCGAGCAGGCTGCGCTGGTCCGAGACGCTCTGCACGCCGGGGATGCCCGAGAACGTCTCCGTGATGATGTCGGAGCGCGAGGGATCCTTGAGCTTGATCCAGAAGGTCTGGTTGAGCTGCTCCGGCTTCGTGATGTCGACGATCGGGTTGCCCTCGAACTGCTGCACGAACTCCTTGTAGGCCTGCTCGTGCGTCACGAAGAAGAAGTCGTCGACGTAGGGGCGCAGCGTGTCCGACTGCAGCGCCTCCTCGACGGCCGCGATCTCGTCCTCGCCCGCGTCCTCGCCGGCGCAGGTCGAACTCTGGTCGTAGTCCGTGCAGAGGTAGACGGCCACCTGCGCGCGGTCGTACCAGAACGTCTTCATCTGCTGGATCTGCAGCTGCATCAGGATCGCCGCCCCCACGAAGGTGAGCGACACGAAGGTCACCAGCACCACGGAGATGACCACCGACATATTGCGGCGCAGGCCGTTCCAGACCTCGCCGAGCACCAGTCCCGCCCTCATCGCACCGGCCCCACATCCGTCTGGTCGTCGTTCTTCCGGCGCAACCCGAGGTGCTCCGCCAGGCTGCCGGTCTCGGACATGCGCACGGGATCCATCGGGCGATCCGGATCGAGGAAGCTCGGGATCCGGCGCGCCTGCGGCCCGCCGGAGCGCACCGTGTCGTCATCGTCGATGTCGGAGTCGTCGGGGCTCTGTTGCAAAGATTGGCGGCAGTCAGAGGTAGGCTGTCGCTCTGCGCCGATCAGGCGGCTGCTGCGAAATGGTGGTTGAGCATGCCCATGGCCTCCGTCAGCGCCGAGGGCCCAATGCCAAAA
>NZ_BSQP01000004.1:0-6888 GCF_030268405.1 Agromyces sp. NBRC 114283 | reverse complement strand
ACCCGCCGGGGGCGTTCACGAAGATCGTCTCCGAGGGCGACGGCGTCCTGGGCTCCCTCGACGAGACCGCGACGTACCGGATCTCGATGAACATCCCGCAGGACGTCAGCGAGTACCAGGAGGTGCGGATCACCGACCAGGTGCCGGCCCTGCTGCAGATCGTCGGCGACCCGGCCACCGACTCCGGCACCTCGAGGTCGCGGGCGCCACGCCCCGCGAACTGGGCCTCAGCCGGGGCGCCGCGCTGCGCGGAAGCCTCGGGGGCGCCTACACGAAGTACGCGGAGCTGTTCCGCGTGCTGGGCGTGGACGAGGAGCGCGAGCGCGACGGCGTCGCGCGGGTCGTCTCCGCGCTGCGCGGCTGGCGGCCGGGGCTGCTCGAGCAGTTCGAGGGGATCGCCGAGGGGGCCGGCGTCGAGCTCTCGCAGGTCGTCGCGCTCAACGCCCGCACCGAGATCATCGCCCTCGGCGAGAAGCCGTCGAGCGAGTGCTCGACGCTCACGGCCGAGATCGGCGACCACCGCTACGGCGTGCAGACCTGGGACTGGCACGTCGAGCTCGATCCGTTCTGGCACACGCACACGGTCTCCGGCCCCGGGCTGCGCTACGCCGGCCTGACCGAGCAGGGCATCCTCTCGAAGATCGGCGTGAACGAGGCCGGCCTGGCCCTGCACTTCAACATCCTCGGGCACCGCGAGGATCGCCCCGACGGTGTGCCCATGCACGTGCTCTCGAGCGTGGTGCTCTCGGAGTGCCGTTCCGTCGACGAGGCCATCGAGCTGATCCGCGAGGCGCCGATCGCGTCGTCCTCGGCGTTCACGATGCTCGACGCGCAGCGCGCAGTGTCGGTCGAGATGAGCCCCGCGGGGGTGTTCGTGATCGAGGCGGTCGCGGGCTCGGTGCAGCGCACCAATCACTTCCAGCACGAGACGCCGCTCGCGGCGCAGAAGTCCGAGATCTACGAGCCCGACTCCTCGGAGCGCCTCGCGCTCGTGCGCGCGCGCCTCGCCGAGGGCCTGCCGGTCGCTCCGGGGGACCTGGTGCGGGTGCTGCTGACCGAGGAGGGCGAGCCGCCGCTCACCTGCCGCGCCGACATGTCCAAGGGCTACGGGGACCGGTGGGCCACCCTCGCGACGCTCATCACCGACCCGGAGGCCCGCACGATCCGGATCCTCGACGGCATGCCCACCGAGGCCGAGACGGGGGAGTGGCGCACGCTGACGGTGTGAGGCGCGGGCACCGGCCGGCGTGCGCCCGCCCATCGGGCACGGGCCGCAGGGCTCCCCCCGGCGCCGGGGGACCGGCCGGCCGGGCGCCTCCCGGGCACCCGGCGGGCTGTCGCCGCCGGGGGCACCGAGCGCCCTCTCCCGATCGCCTGCCGGCTGCGTCGCCCCGTCCCCGACGACTCCGCGCCGTCGGGAGATGCACGATTCTCGCGGGATCTCGACGCCTCCTGACCAGCGCGCATGGGGCGGACTCGCCTCAGCGGCGGAGGACCGGGAGCCGGGAGGCCCGGAGCATCCGCCGATGCGCCGGATGACGAGTCGGTCGAGACGAGGATCTCGTGGGGCGGTGGGTGCCGTGCATCTTTACATAAATCGTTTTACTCTGCTACCGTCGTGAGGTAAAACGATTTATGTATGTACCGTGATCATCCAAGGCGCGCCCATCGGCGGGCGCCGCCGGCCGGAGCGCATCGCCGCGGTCCGGGCCACCACCACTGTCGAAGGAGTCACCACGGTGTTGATCAACCAACGAACCCGCTCCCGGGCGGCCGCCGGCGCCGCGATCGCGCTGAGCCTCGCGTGCGTCCTCACCTCCTGCGCCGCGCCCGGCTCGGCGCCGGGCGGCACCGAGCAGACGGAGGCCGCGCCGGGCTTCCTCGCGGTCGCCGACGAGGCGCTCACGGGCACGGGCGCCCTCACCGTGCAGCTGGACTACGACACGAGCGAGGCCGACGGGCTCGACCCCCAGACCGCGCAGGACGCCCGCTCGTGGATGATCATGGGGCTGGTCTACGAGACGCTCGTGACGACCGACGAGAACTTCGAGATCCAGCCGAAGCTCGCCACCTCCTGGGAGCAGCCGGACGACACGACCTACGTCTTCACGATCGACACCACCGCGACGTTCTCGAACGGCCGCGCGCTCACCGTCGACGACGTCGTCGGCAGCCTCGAGCGCCAGGTGGCGAGCATGAGCGTGTGGTCCGGCCAGATGGGCCCCGTCGAGTCCGTCGAGGCCACCGGCGACGATCAGGTCACCGTGAAGCTCGGCAGCCCGTACGCGCCGTTCCTCGCCGCGCTCGCGAACACGCCGGCGGCGATCCTCCCGATGCAGGAGGTGAACGACGGCAGCGTCGACCTCACGACGACGATGCTCGGCACCGGGCCGTACCTCGTCGCCGACCACCGGCAGGACGAGTCGTGGACCTTCACCGCGAACCCCGACTGGCACGGCGGCGACGACATCGCCGTGCAGACCCTCGAACTGCAGATCGTGGATCAGGAGTCGACCAGGCAGGCGGCGCTCCGCGAGGGCAGCGCCGGGATGGCGAACTTCGTCAACATCGACTCGCTGTCGCAGCTCGGCGGCAACGAGGGCCTCCAGATCGTCAACCAGACGCAGAGCGACTTCTACTACGTCTTCGTCAACTCGCAGAAGCCCGACAGTCCGCTGAACGACCAGGACGTCCGCTTCGCGATCAACACCGCGATCGACCGTCAGGCGATCGCCGACATCGTCTTCGCCGGCGAAACGACCCCCACCGGCATCACCCCCTCGAACCTGCCCGGCGCCTGCCGGGTCGACGAGCTGCCGTCGGAGCAGGCCGCGATCGAGGACGCGAGGGCGACCATCGAGGAGACGGGAGCGGGCGATGTCGAGCTCGACCTCATCGTCAACACCGCGGAGCCCGTCAGGGCGCAGATCGCCCAGCTCGTGCAGCAGCAGCTCGCGGAGATCGGCGTCACCGTCCGGATCGAGCAGTTGGACGCCGCGACCTACAGCGAGCGGGTCTTCTCGGCGCAGCCGGGAGACTTCGACCTGTCGATCGGCTGGTTCGCGGGCTACTACGACCCGTCGATGGTGACCAAGTGGTGGAACCCCGAGCAGGCCTTCTTCAACGTCGGCTTCACGGGTGTGCACGAGGATCTCAACGCGCTCATCGCCGAGGGCGCGAGCGAAACCGATCCCGATGCGCGCGCCGAGGTGCTGACCCGGCTGTGCGCTTCCGCCGACGAGTACGCCGAGATCGTGCCGCTCGTGCACCGGCCGTCCATCATCGGCTTCGACACCACGGCCGTGAGCCCGACGATTCAGAGCAACGAGGGATACGGCAACATCCTCCGCAACATCGTCGATTACCGGATGGCCGGGGAGTAGTTCCGGATGCTGCAGATCCTTCGCTGGTCCGCCGGGCGGGTGGTGAGCGCGCTCATCACCCTGCTCGGTGTCTCGGTGCTCATCTTCGTCGCGATCCGTCTCATGCCCGGCAGCTACGAGGACATCATCCTCGGCCCGCTCGCCTCCGCCGAGGAACGGCAGCTGCTCGCCGAGGCGTACGGGCTCAACCAGCCGATCTTCGTGCAGTACTTCGCGTGGATCGGACAGGTGCTCACGGGGGAGCTCGGCACCTCCTACGTCACGCAGAGCTCCGTCTCCGGCGAGATGATCGAGCGGATCCCGGTGACCGCGATGCTCACGATCATGGCGATGGCCGTGACGCTGCTCGTGGGGGTTCCGCTCGGGATCTGGACGGGCGTGAGGTCCGGAGCGAAGCAGGGCGGTGCCGTCGGCCGCGTCGTGTCGAGCATCGGCATCAGCGTGCCGGAATTCGTGCTCGGCAGCATCGTGATCTTCCTCTTCTCGCAGTTCTCGCTCGGATTGAAGGTCGGCGGGTTCGCGAGCATCGGCACCGGATTCTGGCCGACGCTCGGGGCGCTCCTGCTCCCCGCCCTGGTGCTCTCCGTCTTCTGCGTCGCGGCGACCGCGCGCACGACGCGGGACGCCGTCATGGGCGTGCTCGTGGAACCGCACATCACGGCGGCCGTGGCACGCGGGGAGACGACCCGGCACATCGTGCGCCACCATGTGCTCCGCAACGCCGGCATCCCGATCCTGACCCTGCTCGGCACCATCACCGCCTACCTGCTCGGCGGCGCCGTCATCATCGAGACCCTGTTCAACCTGCCCGGTCTCGGATCGTTCATGGTCACCGGGCTCGGCCGCCGGGACTTCGCGGTCGTGCAGGCCACCGTGCTCTTCGCCGCGGCCGTCTTCGTCGTGCTGAGCCTCGTGCTCGACCTCATCACGAGCGCGCTCGATCCGCGCGTCGCCGTCACCGGGAAGGCAGGATCATGACCACCTATTCCCTCCCGCTCTCGAAGAAGAAGCGAGCGGTCAAGACCCGGCCGCCGCGCGACGCCCTCTTCATCGCCGCGGCCTGCGCCCTGGGCCTCATCGTGCTCGTCGCGGTCGCCGCCGCCGTCATCCCGTTCGCGGGCGACCCGGCGAAGATCGTCGGCACCCGGCTCAGCCCGCCGTCGGCGGCGTACCCGCTCGGCACGGACGCCCTCGGCCGCTCGGTGCTCGCGCGCCTGCTCGAGGGGACGCGCACCACGCTCGTCCTCTCCACCCTCGCCGTCGTGTGCACCGCGGTCATCAGCGTGATCCTCGGCCTCATCGCCGGCTACGCGGGCGGCTGGGCGCGCGAAGTCATCATGCGCCTGAGCGACGTCCTCTACTCCTTCCCGTCGATCGTGCTCGCGATCCTCATCGCCGCGGTCGTGGGCCCCGGCCAGGTGGCGGTGCTCTCCAGCATCGTGCTCGTCACGGTGCCGCTCATGACCCGCATGGTGAGCGCGGCGGCGATGTCGGTCGCCAAGCGCGACTTCGTGACCACCGCGAAGATCAGCGGGGTGTCGGCCCCGGTGATCCTCTTCCGGCACCTGCTGCCGAACGTCAGCGGCACCATCGCGGTGCAGGGGACGTACGCGCTGTCGGTCGGCATCCTCGTCGAGGGAGGACTGAGCTTCCTCGGCTACGGGGTGCAGCCGCCCCGCTCGTCGCTCGGCCTGCTGATCCAGGAGGGCGGCAGCTACATGCTGCAGGCGCCCTGGCTGCTGTTCATCCCGGCCGCGGTGCTCGTCGTCGCGATCCTCTCCATCAACCTCATCGGCGACACGATGCGCGATCGGCTCGATCCGCGCGAGACAAGGAGCCTCGTATGACCGCGAACGCCCCCGCTGCCCCGGTGGTCTCGCTCACGGGATTCAGCGCCGAGTACCGCACCCGTCTCGGCGTGACCCGAGCGCTCGACGGGATCGATCTCGATGTCGCCCGCGGCGAACTGCTCGCGATCGTCGGCGAGTCGGGATCCGGCAAGTCGACCGTGTCCCAGGCGATCGGCCGCATGCTGCCGCGGGCCTGCCACGTCACCTCCGGGTCGGTGCACGTGCTCGGCAGGGACATCGCGGACCTCGCGCCCGATGCGATACGGGCGCTGCGACGCGAGTCGCTGGGGTTCATCCCGCAGGATCCCATCGCCTCGCTCGACCCCACGATGCGGATCCGCCGCCAGCTCGAACTCGCACTGAGGCCGCTCGGCGGGCCGGTCGACCCGGGGTCGCTCGCGCAACTGCTCGAGAGCGTCAGGATCCTCGAGCCCGAGCGCGTGCTCAGGCTCTACCCGCACGAGGTGTCGGGCGGGATGGCGCAGCGCATCGCGATCGCGCTGACCATGGCGCGCGAGCCCGAGATCCTGATCGCCGACGAGCCCACGGCATCGCTCGACGCCCAGGTGCGAGACGAGATCCTGACCCTCATCGTCGACCTGGTGCAGCGCTCCGGCGCGAGCCTCATCTGGATCAGCCACGACCTCGGCGCCGTACGCCGCTGGTGCGACCGGATCGTCGTGATGCACCAGGGGCGTATCCTCGAGGAGGGCCCGACCGCGCGGGTGCTCGACGAGCCGCGGGCGGACTACACGAGAACGCTGGTCGCGGCCATGCCCGGCCGCGCGGATCTCGCGGCGAAGGAGACGGAATGATGTCTGCGAAGACGACCCCCGTGCTGGAGCTGCGCGATGTCAGCGTCGCGTTCACGAGCGGGGCGGGAGCGAAGCGGCGGACCGTCCGCGCCATGAACGCGGTGACGCTCGAGGTCGCCCCGGGCGAGACCCTGGGGCTGGTGGGCGAGTCCGGATCGGGCAAGACCACGACCGCCTCGGTCGCCCTGGGCCTCAAGCGGCCCGACTCCGGCGAGGTGCTGCTGCTCGGGAGCCCCTTCACCCGGTCGCGCAGGGCCAACGCCGGCAAGCTGCAGGCCGTCCTCCAGCACCCGCACTGGTCTCTCAACCCGCGGCGCAAGGTCGGCGAGTCGGTGCGCGAGCCGCTGACGGTCGCGCGGCGCGACCTCAGCCGGTCCGAGCAGCGGCAGCGCGTGATGGAGCTGCTCGAGCAGGTCGGGCTGAACCCGGCGTTCGCCGAGCGCTATCCCCACGAGCTCTCCGGGGGCCAGCGGCAGCGGGTGTCGGTGGCGCGGGCGCTCGTGACCGAGCCACGATTCATCGTCTTCGACGAGGCGGTGAGCGCGCTCGACGTCGCCGTGCAGATGCAGATCCTCGCGCTCATCCGCGAACTGCAGGCGGAGCACCGCTTCGGCGCCCTCTTCATCTCGCACGATCTCGGCGCGGTGCAGCGCGTCGCCGATCGCGTCGCCGTGCTGTTCCGGGGAGATCTCGTCGAGACCGCCGCGACCGACGAGTTCTTCCGCAACCCCCAGCACCCCTACTCGCAGACACTCTTGGAGGCCCTATGAATACGACACCGGTCCACGCACTCACCGACATCGACGGCGGGATCGCCGTCGATCCCGCACCCCGCCTGGC
>NZ_BSQP01000003.1:0-15315 GCF_030268405.1 Agromyces sp. NBRC 114283 | reverse complement strand
TTTTGGCATTGGGCCCTCGGCGCTGACGGAGGCCATGGGCATGCTCAACCACCATTTCGCAGCAGCCGCCTGATCGGCGCAGAGCGACAGCCTACCTCTGACTGCCGCCAATCTTTGCAACAGAGCCGGACATGGCGATGACAGAGGGAAGCAATCCGTGGGTCTCACGCCCACAGACCCCTACAGAGGTGCCGAGCGTTGCGCAGCAATCCGTCGGGGTGGCTCCGCCGCGTGGGCCGGTCGCACCCCAGCGAGGCGTACCTGCACCCGATCATGTCGACCAGCTACCGGCGTACGACCGGCCGCCGGCTACTCTCTGGTGGGTTGGCGTGCATGGCGGCTCCGGTGAATCGTCACTGTCCGCTCTCGTCCCTGAGTGGCGGGCGGCCGATCATGCATGGCCGCGCGTGCAGGCGCAGGCTCCCGCAAAGGTCGTTCTCACGGCACGGTCGAACGTGCGAGGCCTCCGCGCCGCGCAGGCCGCCGCTACACAGTGGGCTGCGGGCCTGGTGCCGTTCGTCGAGGTCGTGGGACTGGTCATCGTTGCTGATGCACCGGGTCGCCTTCCGCGGCCGCTGCGCGATCTTGCGCAGGTTGTGGCCGGTGGCTTCCCGAGGACGTGGAACGTCCCGTGGATCGAATCGTGGCGTCTAGGTGAGGCGATCGCCCTACCTGACGCTCCGCGCGAGGTGCGTCGACTCGTCGACGAGCTGAGCACTCTCCTCCGACCCGGTGCCGCCGGCACCACTCAGTGAAAGGAAGTCCGATGACGGTTCTGGATACCCTCATCACGGCGGCGACTCACCTCGCCGCCATCGTCCCTGCCGACATCCCCAACCCCGACCCGGTGCAGCCGCCCGGTACTGAGGGGGTGACCACGATCATGTCGTGGCTCAAGTGGATCGGCTACGCCGTCGTCGGCGGTGCGATCATCGTCGGCGGAATCCTGATCGCGGTGAGCTTCCGCCGCGGTGAGGGCCACGACTCTCTACCCAAGGTTCTCTGGCCTATGGCCGGCGCGATCGTCATCGGCGCGGGTGCTGCCTGGATCGGCACCATCGCAGGCGGCTGAGGAGGCTCGGCATGGCTGACGAGGAGAACGAGCAGAGCCCGTGGACACGGCCAGGCTTCATCGCCGCGGCCGTGGTCATCGCGCTTATCGTCGTCGTGGGAGTGATCGTCACGGTTCTCAACTTGAACCGTGACGGCTCCGATCCCGCGCCGACGTCGACGAGCCAGCCCACTGACGCCGCCCCGTCCCCTGAACCGACAGGAGACGAGGGCGGCGCAAGCGTGTGCGGCCTCGATGGTGTCGAGCTGTCCGGCCGGCTCTCGACCGCCCCGGCGGCCGAGTGGGCCTATCAGGACACGGTGGCCTACCCGACCTCATCCGAGTTCGGGCCGGGCCAAGCCTCGCCCGAGGGCGTGCGGTACTGCTTCCAGCACTCGCCCGAGGGAGCCCTGTTCGCAGCAACGAACGCCGTGGCGCAGGGTAGCGATCCCACGATCGCACCGGCCTGGATCGAGTACTTCCTGGCCGAGTCCGCGCCAAATCGCAGTCAGCTCGTGACCGATGTCGGTTCCGGCGCGACCTCGGACACGCGGCTTAGCGTTGCCGGTTTCCGACTGCTGGCATACGACGGGGCTGCTGCGCGAGTCGAGATTGCCGTCCGTGGCGCAGCTTCGGGGCAAGCCGTGTACGGCTCGGTGATCTACAACCTCGTGTGGGAGAACGGCGACTGGAAGCTCCTACCGAAGGACAGCAGCAACCCGTTGCAGACGACTCAGCTCCCTGACCTCTCGGGCTACATCACCTGGGGGGAGTGATCGTTATGGCTGATGACTGCGCGTGGTGGGATATTGGGTGCAACGCGGGCAACTGGCTTGAGTCCGCTGTCGGTGATGCGATCGAGAACATGGCGAACGCCGTCATGGAGGCGTACGGCAAGGCGATCGCTTCGCTCGGCACGATGTGGGTCAACATCGGCACACCGAACCTGACGGGTGGCGGCGGATCGTCACCGATCAGCGCGGGCGACGCGCCCGCGTACTCGGGGAACGTGACGACGATGCTCAGCTACGTTCAGTGGATTGGCCTCGCTATCGCGGGATTGTCGATCATCATCCTCGGGATGCTGATCGCCTCGAAGCTCCGGCAGGGCGAGGGCATCGCCGCGGTCGGCCGTATTGGCGTGATCCTGGGCGGCGTCATCCTCATTGGCGGCGCTGGTGGACTCGCAGCGGGGCTCATGCCGACCGGGCCTTCGGGCGCGGCCGGTACGGTGCTGTTCCTACAGTCCGCGGTCTGGTGGCTCGTCGGCGGTCTCGTAGTCCTGTCGGTCATCATCGGCGGCGTCAAGATGGCTTGGGAACAGCGCGCCGAGCCGGGCCGCCAAACGATCAAGAGCCTGCTGACGCTCATCGTGGTATCAGCGATGGGCGTCACGGTCACGGGCTTGCTCGTAACGGCGGCCGACTCCTTCTCAGTGTGGGTCATCAACGGCTCGCTAGAGTGCGACGTCGAGGGCGATGGGGCGTGCTTCGGCAGCAACATGCTGACGCTCATCGCTCTCACATCGAACCCCGCCACAACTGGCGGGCTCGGCCCGTTGCTCATCATCATCCTGGGGCTGATCGCGATCCTCGCGGCAGCGTTCCAGATCGTGCTCATGGTCGCCCGCGGCGGAATGCTCGTGATCCTCGCGGGCATCCTGCCGCTTTCGGCATCGTTCACAAACACAGAGATGGGCGCGAGCTGGTTCAAGAAGAACATCGGGTGGCTGCTCGCATTCATCCTCTACAAGCCGGCGGCCGCGATCGTCTACGCCGCAGCGTTCCACTTGCTCGGCACTGACGTGTTCTCCGACGACGGCACCGGGCTTATCTCGATCCTCACGGGGCTGATGCTGATGATTATCGCCCTGTTCGCTCTGCCGGCTCTAATGCGGTTTGTGACGCCGCTGGTCGGCTCGATGGCTGGCGGTGCCGGCGGTGCTCTTGGCATCGCAGCGCTGGCATCGCTGCCGACGGGTGCTGCTGCGCTGGGCCGCCTGGGAACCGGCAGCGGTTCCGGGTCGGACGGCGCTTCGGGCAGTACCGGGTCGACGGGCTCGCCCGGCTCGTCGGGTTCCCCGTCGGGCAGCTCGTCCGGCAGCAGCGGCAGTCCTGCACCGGCCTCGTCAGGTAGCGGCGCATCCAGCTCGGGTGCCGCGGCCTCGACAGGCTCCGGTGCGGCCGCATCTGCTGGTGGTGGCGCAGCCGCAGGAGGTGGCGCAGCCGCAGGCGGTGGAGCCGCTGCGGGAGGCGCGGCGTCCGGGGCCAGCGCGGGCGCTGCTGGCGGCCCGATCGGCATGGCCGCGGGTGCCGCGGTAGGCATCGCGGCAGATGGCGCGAAGAAGGGCGCACAGGCCGTTCAGAGCGTCGGTGAGCAATCTACGGAAGGAGGCCCCAGTGGTGGCCGTTGACCCAACACAGGACGCCCCTCGCACCTACGGCAACTGGCGGCGGCCGACGTCGCCGGGCCTGCTCGGTCTGGGGACGCTCGGAACACTGCTGCTGTTCGTGGCGCTGTTCATCATCCTTATCTCGCTCATGTCCGGTGGGCTGCTCGCGGCGTTCATCGCCGCGGTGGTCTCGGCCGGGGTGATCCTGCTGCTGATCGTGAAGAATGCGGACGGTCGCAGCGTACTCTCGCGGGCATCCAATCGGATCGGGTGGATGTCGGCACGTTCCCGCGGCTCGCATCTGTACCGTTCGGGGCCGCTGGGTCGCACTGAGTGGGGCACGTATCAGCTCCCCGGTGTTGCCGCGGCGACCCGCCTCAGCGAGCACACGGACTCCTATGGGCGTCCGTTCGCGCTTGTCTACACGCCGATCAGCAAGACGTACGCCGTGGTGATCGGCACCGAGCCCGACGGGGCATCGCTCGTCGACCCGCTACAGGTCGACACGTGGGTAGCCGATTGGGGTCACTGGCTGGCGAACCTCTCGGACGAGCCGGGCATCGAGGCCGCCTCGGTCACGATTGAGACCGCGCCCGAGTCGGGCACGCGGCTGCGTCGTGAGGTCGAGCTGAACCTCGACCCCGACGCGCCCGCGTTCGCGCAGGACATGCTGCGCGAGGTCGTCGAGACCTACCCGGCCGGGTCGTCGACGGTCAAGGCGTTCGTGTCGCTGACGTTCTCCGCTGTCCCTCGCAAGGGTGCACCACCTCGCAAGCCTGACGAGATGGCGCGCGAGCTCGCGGCGCGTCTGCCCGGCCTGACGGGCAACTTGCAGGCGACCGGGGCGGGTGCAGCGCACCCGCTGTCGGCGCAAGAGCTATGCGAGACGATCCGGGTCGCCTACGACCCAGCGGCCGCGGTGCTCATCGAAGAGGCACACGCTCAGGGTGAGGTGCCCGAGCTGAGCTGGCCGGACGTCGGCCCGACGGCGCATCAGGCGTCGTGGTCGGACTACCGGCACGACTCCGCGACGTCGGTCACCTGGGCGATGACGCAAGCGCCGCGCGGTACGGTGCAGTCGGGCGTGCTGGCACGCCTCCTCGCCCCGCACCGTGACATCGCGCGCAAGCGGGTGACGCTGCTCTACAAGCCGATCGACCCGGCGCGAGCTGCTGGGCTCGTCGAGGCTGATCTGACAGCGGCGCAGTTCCGTGCGACGGCGACCCGTAAACCGCAGGCGCGCGACACCCTGGCGGTGCGTGCCGCGGCATCGACGGCGGCCGAGGAGGCTGCCGGCGCGGGCCTGGTGAACTTCGGGCTGCTGGTGACGGCCACGGTCGTTGACCCGGCTGCTGCCGCTGAGGCGGCCGCGGCGATCGACAACCTCTCGGCGTCGGCTCGCTTGCGTGTGCGGCCGGTGTACGGCTCGCAGGATTCGGCGTTTGCGATGGCGTTGCCGCTGGGCCTGGTGCCGAGCAAGCATGTCGCGGTGCCGGCAGAGATTCGGGATCGGTTGTGATGATGATGGCGACCAAACAGAAGGCTCGCAAGAGCAAGAAGGCGACTCCCGTCGAGACGTCGGCCGAGCTGCGCCCCGTTCGGCCGACCGGCCGCGGCTGGCTCGGCCGCGGTCGCGGTGCTGCCGCCTACGTGCAGGCTCCCGTCGAGTACCGCGGCACGAGCGTTCAGGTGTGCGGCCTGTGGCCGTTCTCCGTCGGCACGGGCGCGCCCCTGGTGGGCGTGCCGCTCGGCCGGCACCTGTTCACGGGTGCGACCGTGTGCGCCGACCCTATCTCGTGGTTCCAGCGTGCCAAGCTCATCAGCAACCCGAGCGTGTTCGTGCTCGGGCTGCCGGCGCTCGGGAAGTCGACGACGATCCGCCGTATGGCGGCCGGGCTCGCCGGCTTCGGGTCGATCCCGTTCATCCTCGGGGACTTGAAGCCCGACTACCTCGACCTGATCGAAGCCCTCGGCGGTCAGGTGATCCGTCTGGGCCGCGGCCGCGGGCACCTGAACGTGCTCGACCCTGGCGAGTCGGCGGAGGCCGCAGCGCAGCTCCGGGCCGCCGGGTTCGTGAAAGAGGCCGAGGAGATTGAAGCCGACGCCCACGGGCGCAGGCTCACGATCGTCTCGGCTCTGCTGACGATCCTGCGTAAGCAGCCGCCGTCCGATGTCGAGGAGTCGATCGTCGACCAAGCGCTGCGCGTTCTCGACCGCAAGCTCGACCGTGTGCCGCTCCTGGCTGACCTCTTGCAGGTCGTGCAGGAGGGGCCGACCGAGCTGCGCGAGGTCGCGGTCGACCGTGGCGACTTCGACGAGTATCAGCGCACGACGCGCGGGCTGGAAGCCTCGCTTATCAGCCTCGCGCGCGGCGGCCGCCTCGGGGAGACGTTCGCGCAGCCGACCTCGAACCCGATGATGCGCGATCGCCCCGTGGTGTACGACGTCTCAGGGCTCAAAGAGACCGACGTCGATCTGCGAGCTGCGACGCTCCTGGCGTGCTGGTCGAATGGCTTTGCCACGGTGAACGTGGCGAACGCGCTGGCCGAGGCTGGGTTGGAGCCGCAGCGGCACTACTTCGTCATCATGGACGAGCTGTGGCAGGCGCTGCGCTCCGGTACAGGCATGGTCGACCGCGTGGATGCGCTCACTCGTCTGAACCGACAGTTCGGTGTCGGGCAGGCGATGATTACGCACACCATGCGCGACCTCGACGCCTTGCCGACCGAGGAAGATCGGATGAAGGCCCGCGGCTTCGTCGAGCGTGCCGGCATGATCGTGGTCGGCGGGCTCCCGCAGGCTGAGATGCCGCTGCTGACGGCCGCGGTGCCGTTCTCGCAGGCCGAGCAGAACTTGCTCACCGGATGGTCGGCCCCGCCGTCGTGGGATGCCACGACGGGCAAGGAGACCGAGCCTCCGGGGCGCGGGAAGTTCCTCATCAAGGTCGGTGGCCGGCCAGGCATCCCGATCAGCGTCAAGCTGACCGAGACCGAGCGAGCCACGAACGACACGAACAAGCGGTGGCACGCGCAGTCTCGCGTCGGCCGCAGGCTGCGCGCCGTCGAGTCTGAGGGGGCCGCCTCGTGAGCACTCAGAACAACCGCCGCCGCGATCCGGGCGGGTTCTCGGCCGAGACGATCCTGCTAGCCGCCGGCATCGTGATCGTCATCGTCGGTGTGGCCGGGCTGAACCTCGCGGTTCGCCTCGGTCACCAGCTCGACGGCTCCGGCGTCGAGCTGACCTCCGACCCGTTCGGGCTCGTGTTCCAGCTCTTTAGCGGCAAGGTGCCGTGGCCAGCCGCAGGCACCTGGATCATCGCCGGGGTAGGCGTGCTCGTCCTCGCCCTGGTGGTGCTCATCCTGCTTGCGGTCGCCCGCTACCGCAAGCGCAGCTCACGTGTCGATCGCGCCGCGTCCTACATGGGCCGCGGCAAGGATGTTGAGGCGCTGAGCCGCCGCAACGCCGAGGCGACCGCGCAGCGACTCGGCGTGCAGGACTCTCCCGGTGTGCCGATCGGCAAGACGATCGGCGGGCAGCCGCTCTACGGCTCCTGGGAGGACATGCACGTAGACATCTGGGGGCCGCGCACGGGTAAGACGACGAGCCGGGCCGTGCCGGCGATCCTCGCTGCGCCGGGCGGGGTGCTCGTCACCTCGAACAAGCGCGATGTCGTCGACGCGACGAGGGACGTGCGCGCAGCGGTCGGCCCGGTGTGGGTGTTCGACCCGCAGGCGATCGCGCTCGAGAATCCGACCTGGTGGTGGAACCCGCTCAGCTACGTCACCGACGAGGTGAAAGCGGCCCGGCTAGCCGAGCACTTCGCCGCCGGCTCCCGCGATCCGGGGGCCAAGACGGATGCGTACTTCGACCCGGCAGGCCAAGACCTGCTCGCCGGCCTCCTGCTGGCCGCTGCGCTCGATCACCGACCGATCACCGACGTGTACACGTGGCTGACGCGGCCGACCGATGAGAGCGCCGTTGACATCCTCCGAGAGCACGGCTTCACGCTGACCGCCGATCAGGTGGCCGGCGTCGTCTCCGCGCCCGAGAAGCAGCGCGGCGGCGTGTTCGGCACGGCGCAGCAGATGGCGTCGTGCCTCACGAACCGCCAGGTAGCCGCGTGGGTCACTCCGCAGGGTGCTGCCGACCCTCGGCCGCACTTCGACCCCGCAGCGTTCGTGAGGCACTTCGGCACGCTCTACAGCCTCTCCAAGGAGGGCCGAGGCACGGCCGGGCCGCTCGTGACGGCGCTCACCGTCGCCGTCGTCGAGGCGGCCGAGGAGCTGGCCTCGCAGTCCTCCGGCGGCCGCCTGTCGACGCCCCTCGTAGGGGTACTCGATGAAGCGGCGAACGTGTGCCGGTGGCGCGAGCTGCCGAACCTGTACTCGCACTACGGGTCGCGCGGCATCATCCTCATGACGATCTTGCAGAGCTGGTCTCAGGGCGTCGACGTGTGGGGCGAGTCCGGCATGAAGAAACTGTGGAGCGCCAGCAACATCAAGGTCTACGGTGGCGGCGTCGCGGAGGATGCTTTTCTCGAAAGCATCTCCAAGCTCATCGGAGACTACGACCGCATCGCGTCGACCGTCTCCACGGGCCGCGGCGGCCGCGGCGTATCCTCGCAGCTCCACCGCGAACGCATCCTCGACGTGTCCGACCTCGGCGCGCTCCCGAAGGGCCGTGCCATCGTGCTCGCGTCGGGCTCGCGCCCGACGCTGATCCGCACACAGCCGTGGATGACCGGCCCGCACGCGGATGCCGTGCGGGCGTCGATCGCGGCGCATGACCCGCAGGCTGAGCGGACGATCCGTGAAGCACAGCAAGAGGTCGCTGCCGTCGCGGCGGCCGAGCCGGCACAGGAGGAGGCATCGTGAGCGACTGGGGCGATGACTACGACGAGGACGGCATCGAGGCCGTGCCGATCGACGTCGACGAGGAGACCGGCGAGGTTACCGGCGACGTCGACGAGAGCGCAGCGCCGGAGACGCCGCCGCTGTACTACGGCTCCGTCGACGAGTTCGTGCGCAAGCACCTGCGCTACGTCTACCGGCGGCGCATCGCCGGGGACGGGCGCAGCCGAGTGTGGGCGGCCGAGTGGTGGCGATACGCCGAGGCCGTGAGCCGGCTCGACTCGCTGTGGCGGGCGTGGGAGCACCTGCGCCTCGACGCCTCAACCGGCATGAGCGTGTGGTGGCGTGACCACGCCGACCATCACATGCCGATCCTGCTCGATCCCGATGGCCCGTTCGCGGGCGCTGAGGGCGAGCTGAACTCGTCCAAGCGTGGCGAGCCGCTGCCTTACGCACCGCCGCCCGAGGGGCTGTTCCCCGACGTGCGTGAGACCGCCGGTACGGACTGACAAGCAAGGAGAGAGGGATCGCACCACCTGGTGCGATCCCTCTCTCGTGTGTGCCGGCGGCCGGTCATCGTTGCAGGCCGGTGCGCTGCACCTGGACGCCGCGGCCGCGGTTCTTGCGCGCCCTCGGTGCCCGTGCCGAGGTCGCCTTGGTCGCCTCGGTTGCGGGCTTGGCCTGGCTGACGTCGGCCTGCATCTTCGTCGCCACCACCTCACGGTCGATGCCCTTGCTTTCGAGGTCGCGGGCCGTCGCCTCGCGGCGCTCGGCCGAGTCGTACAACGGCTGAGCATCCGCACGAGCTGCATCGGCGTGCGCCTGGTGCTGCTCGGCTTGTTCGCGCGCCTCGGCCCGCTGCTCCGGGTCGGGCTCATGCTCCGCCGCGTCGCGGTGGTGCTCGGCCGCCCGGTCGGCGCGATCGGCCTCAGCCATCAGGCGGGCCGCCTCGGCCTCCTCGGCCGCCGAGCGCTGCTGCTGAGCATCCGCCTGCTGGCGCAGCGCCTCGGCACGCTCGACGGCCTCACGCACCGCCTGGGGGTCGGCGCTGGTGTCGTTGACGTCGACGCCGTACCGGGTGCGCACCTCGTCGCGGATGCGCTGCTCGGCGCGTACCGCCTCGGGGTCGTCCTGCGACCATGCGCGGGCGAGTTGGTACGTGTTGGCGATCTGCTCGGGGGTGGCACGATCCCACCAGTCCGAGCGATGCACGTTCCCCAGCTCGACGCGCGCGGTGCGGTGCTCGGCCTCGATCCGCGATCGCAGCTCGCGCGCCTCCTGCTCGGTCGCCGCCTGTGCTCGGCGCAGCGCGTCCTCGCGGGCGCGCGCGATGCGCTCTCCGACCTGGCCGGCGGCGGTGACGAGCACTCGTATCTGCCCGTCGAACGCCTCCTCGATGCCGTCTGTCTCCTCGGCCATGATCGACCCTCCTTCCTATCGCTCCGGGCCGCGATCTGCGCCCGGTCGTGTGGTCTGTCGTGGCCGCGCCCGCTCGTCGGGATCGATCTTGTTCGGTACGGGCGATGTCGCCTCGGTCGCGGGCTTGCCCTGGCTGGCGTTCATCCGGTCGAGCATCGCGCGCGTCTCCGGGTCGAGCGTCGCCGTGGCCGTGCCCTGCTGCGCGCCGGCCGCCGCGGCCACCGGGGTCTGACTGGTGGGGGCGAGGTCATGGCGCAGCCGATCCATCCGCGCCTTCACGTCGCTCAGGATGAGGTCAGCCTGCCGCTTCTCCCCGGCCGCCTTCGCAGCGTCGTAAACGGCCTGTGAGAGCCGCACGAGCTGGCGCAGCATGATGAGCTGGGCGGCGCGCCCCTGGCCGCCCTTGGCCGCGCTGGCCAGCAGCATCGCAGCGCCGGACATGGCAACCATGCCGGCCTTCTGCGGCTGCACCGGGCGGCGGAACGTCTGCGCGGATCGGGCGAGCGCATCGGATGCCGCGGCGAGGTCTCCGGGCGCATCCTCGACGGCGTTCGACCAGGCGGCGAAAGCTCCGGCGGTCTGACGTGCGAGGGTGCTCCACGTGTCCCGGTCGTCGAGGGGAACATCGCGCAGCTTCTCGCGCAGCTCGCTGACCTCGCGCGAGTACCGTTCCCACAACTCGGGGTCGGGTGTCGTGTTCTCCCGGCCGGGTGCCACGACGCGGCGGCCGCGCTTGGCTGCGTTCCACTCGGCTGCCGCTTCGGTCGCGTCGGTTGGGGTGTCGGGCCACCCCGCGCGCAGCCGGGGCAGGGTGAGGTCGCGGCCGAGGTGCCCCCCGCCGTACCAGATGGGTCGCTCGCCGGCTTCGGGTCGAGCTGCGACCGAGTAGCCGGTGATGACGTCGGTGCGGCCGTCCGCGTAGCGCGGTCGCACGAGCAGTCCCGAGCGGCGCATCCTGCGCACGAACTCGGACTCGGACTCGCTGGCTGCGGCGCTGGCGCGAACCGTCCGGGCGAGCGCATAGCGCGGCTCGTCCGTGCGCAGCTCGGCGGTGATCCGGGCCTGCCGGTCGGGGCCGGTCAGCCGCTCCCAAGTGGGTGCATCCGGGCCGAGCTTCGGACGGGTGCGCTCGTACTTCGCGCGTGCTCGGGCGCGTGCCTGAGCCTCGCGCTCGGCGGGGTGGTAGCCGCGCGTCGATCGCTCTGCCTGTGCCGACTCCAACTGCTCCAAGCCGTACTTCACTTCGAGCGCGCGCGCGGCCTTCTGTGCCCGGTGGAAGTCGTTGTGAATCGACGCCTTGGTGCCGTCCTCGCGCACGAGGTTCACAGCGATATGGATGTGGTCGTTGCCGTTCTTCGACACACCGTGTCGGACGGCAACCCAGCGGCACGGTGCCTTCGTGCCCTCGGCGTCGTCGAACTCCATCGCGGTGATGAAGTCGTTGGCGATCTGTCCCCACTTCTCGTCGGTCAGCATGCCCTCGTCGGCGCGCAGCGATAGTGAGCAGTGCCAGACGTGCCCGCCGTTCACGTCGACGTCGTACGCAGTGCGCGGGCGGTCGAGGTGCCGCGCGATCGAAAGCGCCGCGTCGCGTCCCAGCTCGGCGTCATCGTGCCACGCAAGCAGCGCTGCGTCGCCTGCGACGAGGTGCGGTTCGGTGTGCTCGTTCGCGCGCCCCGGCCCGGTGAGGTAGGTCATCAGGCCAGCCATGCGATCGCCGCGAACAACGTTCGGCATCATGGCAGGCTCAGCCCGTCGATCGTCTCGTCGATCCGCTCGGCAACCTCGCGCACCTTGGCCAGCGTCGCCACCGTCTCAGCCTGTAGCTCGCCGGTCGCGTTCGTGGCCTTGGCGATCTGGTTGACGTTGTTCGAGATGGCCGCGAGCAGCCGGTGCAGACCGAACAGCTCGGCCATCGCCTGACGGCGTTCGGTTGGCGTCTCCCCCGCTGCCGACAGCGCCGACTCGACGAGCAGACGCGGGATCGTCACGCGCTGCGCCTTCGCGCGCAGCAGCAACGCGCCCTCTTCTTCCGGCGACACCTTCACCTCGTGACGGTGATGGCGGCCGCCCGCGACGTTCGCGCGCCGCTTGCGTGCGAGGCGGCGATCCTCGGGAGCCTCGTCGCTCATTAGAATCACCTGCCCTTCCTGGCCCAGCGCAGCGACCCCGCCCCGTGCGGGGATCACACTTCTAGTGTGCCGCATCCTTGACCCCGTGTCGAGGATCAAGCCGACTTAGCCGTGCTAAGTCTATAGCTTGCTCCGTCTGGGGCACCTTTCAGGATCACTCACGGTGACAACCGGGAGTGATCGCGGCCACGCCGCGACGGTTCTTCTGTGCGTCGATGAACGTCGACGCCGAAATGCACTTCTTCGTAGGATGGAGGCATGGCTAAGGAACTGAGCATCGAGGAAGCAGTCGAGCGCGCCAAGCGCGCACAAGAGGATCGGATCGTCGCGATTCGGCAGCTCGCGGAGGCACGTCAGGGAGTAGCCGATGTGCGCGAGGAGACCGCGCGCGAGTTGGCCGATCTACAGGCCAGCGTCGCGCAGCGCGTCGGTGACGCCGAGCGCGAGGACGTCAAGGCATACAACGCCGCGTTGAGCGCCGGTTGGTCATCCGACGAGCTGCGCAAGATCGGCTTCACTGAGCCTGATAAGAAGGTGCGCGCGAAGCGTCGAGCCGCGCGCAAGCCTGCCGCGCCGGCCGCTCCCGCTGCGCCCGCGCCCAAGCCGGTCGAGGTCTCCGCCAATGCGCAGCATGTGAATGCGTAACGCTACCCTCTGACCACCTGTGGACGGCTCCGGCTATCGCCGGGCCGAACCCGCCCACAGGTGGACAGCGGGGCCCCACTTGTCCGCCCGCCCACAGGCCGCACCGTGGCGTTCACGACGCACGGTGCGGCTTCGTCTGTGCGGCCTGTGGACGGCCTCACTGGGTGCGCTCCCCCTCCCCCCGATGCCGTGATGGTCACATACGCCAGAGCCCTGTCAAGGGCGCTTCGCGTCACTTCGTGATGCGGCTGCGCCGCCCCCTTGACAGGGCTCTCTCGTATGCAGAGCGGCTATCTATCGGGGGGATGGGGAAGAACGGTCATGACCGCCTACGTCGTGCTTGGCGAGCGCGCGGGACACGCTGGATGCGCCGACGCCGAACGTGCGCGCGATCTCCGCAATGCTCATGTCCTGGTCGCGCATCTTCACAGCAGCTTTGATGCGCTCGGGTGTCATCACCGAGGGGCGGCCGCCGACGCGGCCCTGAGCGCGAGCATGGGCCAGCCCGCGGCGTGTGTTCTCCCGGATCGTCGAGACTCGGAGCTGCGCGAGCACCGCCATAATGCCGACGATGGCCTCGCCCATCGGCGTCGACGTGTCCACGTCGAGGAACGGTTCTGTGAGGCTGCGCAGCCGGACGCCGCGCCGACCGAGGTCACGGATCAGCTCGATAGCCATCAGCTCCGTACCGGCGATCCGATCAAGCGCGAGGATCACGAGCGTGTCGCCCTCGCGCAAGTAGTCGAGGCACGCGACCCACTCGGGCCGGTCAGCGATCCTGCTCGACTCGCCCCGGTCGACGAACACACGCTCGCAGCCAGCCTCGCGCAGCGCAGCCTCCTGCGAGCCGGGATTCTGATCGCGGGTGCTCACCCGTGCGTAACCGACCTGGCTCATCGTCCACTCCCTTCGAGTGCCATGCGCAACTCGTCCTGTTCGGACGGAATAAGGCCAGCGTCGACGAGAGCGGCAGCGATGTCGCGCACGAGGAACTGAGCATGAGGAGCCCCTGACCCGCGCAGCACGCGCTCTATCACTCGCTCGGCGTCATCACGCTTCATCGTCCTCTCCCCCGGTAGCGATCTTGCATGGGCGGTGTGCTCCGTCGCGCCTCAGTACTGCGCTCTACTCCCGGCGTGGGTGGGGTCGGAAAGCTCGCACGTCGCAGCTCCTCGACCTTCTCATCGATCAGGTCGGAAACACGGCCGCGCGACTCATCTCGAAGCCTGCGCACCGCCGGCCCCTGTTGCGCGCCCTTCGAGCCTGCTGACCTGTCGACGGCCAGGCGCTCGAACACCGGCACGAGGCTGTCGGGCACCGGCCGGTAGCTGCCGATGTCGGGGCGTGACATCGCGCTGGCGTTGTTCCATACCTCCGCGGTGATGCCTGTGCGCTCGGGACTGTAGTCAAGCTTGAAGCCGCTCAGCTCCGCGACGTGCTGCATGAACAGCTTGCCCGCTCGGCCGTTCCCCTCGCGGAACGGGTGCGCCTGATTTACGTGCGCGAACACGTCGGCGGCCGCCATCGCGAACTGCTGCCGATCCATCCCGGCCCACTCCGCACCGCGCACGAGGCGCGAGGCATCGGCCAGGTAACGCCCGATGTCCTCGGGCTGGGCGAACTCAAGCGGCGGCTTGAACATGCCGACGCTGCGGTACTCTCCCGCCCACTCGTAGACGTTCTTGAACAGCTCGCGGTGGATCGTGCGCAGGTGCTCGGCGTCATAGGTGCGTGGGATCGAGATAGCGCCGCGCTCGATGTCGAACTGCTGCGCGTTCGTCTCGGCGTACTCACGCCGGGACAGGTCGGCCCCGTCGCGCAGACCGTAGAGGTTGCGCAGGACGGGGCCGCCAGGCTCCCAGAAGTACGAATCCCAGGAGTTGAAGCGTGTGGCCATCAGCCAGCGACAGCGAGGGCGTGAGCGCGCTCGACGGCACCCGCTGCGCGGCGGTCGTACTCGGCCTTGTCGATGACGCCGCGGGCGTAGTCGGTCAGGTTCTCGACATCCTCGCGGTTCGGCACCCAACCCTCGTGCCAGCTCGACGCGAGGGCGTTCACGACGGCCTCGCGGTCGGCTGCGCCGAGCTGCGCGAACAGCTCGGGCCAGCGCGCCTCGATGTTGAACTCGGCAGCCATGATGTGCCCCTTTCGTGAGGTGGCTCCAGTCTACCAGAGAGCCACCGAAAACGATAGGTCTTAGGTTTCGGTTGGCTCGGGTTTCGGTGGTGGGTTTCGGTGCGCTCCACCTCGGCGTGTCGGAGCTGTGCCGACCTCTCGGCCGAGGGCACCGGAAACGATCGTTATCGGTCGGCGCTCGTCGGCGGCAGAGCTGCATCGAGCACCTGCCCGATGCGGGTGCGCTCCTCGGTGTCGGCATCCGGGCCGTCCACGTCGTGACTCACTGGGGATCGTCGTACCAGCGCACGACGCCGTTGGCTGCGTGCGCTTCGCGCAGCGCGGCCGAGGCGGCATCGAACGCTGCGGCGGCACGGTGCAGCTCTGCCGCCGTGGTGACGGTGCCAGTTGCGCCGTCGCCGCGCCCGTCCTCGCCGTTGTAGTGCGTCCCGTCGACGACGCGCTCATGCCAGGCCGCGAGCTGGCCGAGCATGGGTACGTCGACGCCGACATACCTCCCGAACTGCGCACCGGCCGTACGCCTCAGTACAGCGTGCAGCGCCGTCGCGTCATCGAGGACGCGGGGGCTCTGTTGCAAAAATCGTGAAGCTTGAGCATGCTTGGCGGAGATTGGACGGACGGAACGATGACGGATTTCAAGTGGCGCCATTTCCAGGGTGATGTGATCCTGTGGGCGGTGCGCTGGTATTG
>NZ_BSQP01000002.1:0-17124 GCF_030268405.1 Agromyces sp. NBRC 114283 | reverse complement strand
TTTTGGCATTGGGCCCTCGGCGCTGACGGAGGCCATGGGCATGCTCAACCACCATTTCGCAGCAGCCGCCTGATCGGCGCAGAGCGACAGCCTACCTCTGACTGCCGCCAATCTTTGCAACAGAGCCAGTTCGGCGGTACCGCGAGGATCGCGTGGCGGGCGCTCACGCGGAGGTGGTCGGTGATCGCGGTGACCGTGGCGGGGGCGCCTTCGGCGGTGTCCTCCCAGTGCAATTCGCGCACCGGGTTGTCGAGGAAGACATTTTCGGAGCCGAGTTCTTCGGCAATGCGGATGGAGACGCTCTGCATGCCGCCGACGACGCGCTTGTCGAGGAGGATGTCTTCGTCCACGAGGTTCTCGAACGACCCGGCCGAGGCGCCGAAGAAGATAGCCTGCAGCAGGGAGAACGAGTGCTTTGGCTTGGTGAGCATCGCCCCCGAGATGAAGTTGCCGATGATGAGGCGCGCCTCGGCGTCGTCGCTCTGGGCGCGCAGCCAGGCGTCGAAGGTGATCTCGTCGTACTCGGCGGCGCGGGGGTGCTCCCACGGGGCGGCTGGGTCGACTTCGAGGGAGAGTCGGGTGAGTTCTGCGCGGAGCTTGCGCATTTCCTCGAGGGTCTCCGGCTTGACGGGGAAGTCGCCGGTGAAACGGTGGCGGTTGCCCTCCTTGTCGATGAACACCGAATCGCCGTCGCGGTGGCGCTGGAAGAGTTCGAGTCCGAGTTCCGCCGCGAGATCCTGGATCGCGGTTTGTTCGGGCGCGATCCACTGGCCGCCGATCTCGAGGAAGGAGCCGTCGATCGTGTCCGACCATGTGCGGCCGCCGACGCGGTCGCGCGCTTCGAGCACGGCGACTGTCTTCCCGGTTTGGCTCAGGCGCCGCGCCGCGGTGAGTCCCGCGGGACCGGCGCCGATGATGACGACGTCGCGAGTGATTTCCTGCATGGTGCTTCTCCTTCTCAAGGGGTTCTCATGAATATGGCGAACTGTGCTCCCGGCGCGTGCGCGATGCGCAGCGGCAGGAGCCCCGGTCCGCCCGTGTGGTCAGTGGTCGAGCGCGCGGTAGTGAGCGGCGAGGCTGAACCGGCCGGGGTCGTAGAGTTCGCTGGCGCCTGCGTGGATCAGGTCAGCGGCGATACGGCCGAGGGCGGGCGCGAACTTGAAGCCCCGTCCCGACAGCCCGGACACGACGACGCGGCTGCCGTCGGGCGAGGCGTCGATAATCGGGGTGAGATCGGCCGTGTAGCTGTCCGGGTGGATGCTGTGGCGCACCGGCTCCGGGTGCAGGCCCGGAAAGTACCAGGTCGCCAGCTCGGAGGTCTGCGCGAGCTCAGTCCGGGTGTGCTCACGCTGCAGCTGCGCGACGTCGTCGACGAGCGGCCAGTCCGGGAACGCGGCACGGCTGATCTTCACGGCGTAGCCTTCGAGGCTCGGGGCGCCGAACAGGTGGGTGGTTCCGCGGTCCCGCACGAAGACGGGGAACCGCTCGGGAAGGAACTGGTCTACGCGTTTCGGCATGAACCACGTGAGCGGCACACTCTTCACCTTCGTGAACGTCTTCAACTCAGGGAGGATCTGCTGGCTCCAGGGGCCGGCGGCGATGACAACCTTCTCGGCGAGAATGTCGCCGCGGGTGGTGCTCACTAGGTGCCTCCCGTGCTGCTCGTCGATGCCGAGCACCCGAGTGTCGTCCCAGATCTCGGCACCTCCGCGCTCGGCGAGTGATGCTGCGGTGAGAATGGCGCGCTCGGGGCGCAGGCCGCCGCCGCCGAGATCGAGGATCGCCTCGTCGCCATCGTCAAAGTCGTGCTGCGGGAACCTACGTCGCAGCTCGCGTCCCACCAGATGCTCGTGGGGGAGGACGAAGCGCTCGGCGGCCTCGAGGGTTCCAGCGATCTTCGGAGAAGCGCCGGGGGCGATCGTGAGCGCTCCGACCTGCAAGTAGATGCTCTGCCCCGATTCTCGCTCGAGTTCTCGCCACAGCTGCTGCGCCCGGACGAGCAACGGAGTATAGTGCTCGCCCTCGTAGGCTGCGGTGCGGAACAGGCGGGACTCCCCGGCGTACGCGCCGTACGCGTGCGCGACGCCGTACTGCTCGATGCCGATGATGCGTCCGGGCACCAGCTTCGACAGCTGCCAGGCGGCCATGGCACCCACGGTGCCCATCCCGATGACGGCGACGGACGCCTGCTCAGTGCTGGACATCGATTCTCCTCGTGCGGCACGGCACCGTGCAGCCGTTGTGAAATTAGCTGGTGACCTCAGTGTTCCAGCTCCGGGGAACGAATCGAAGAGTCCCTCGATACCAGTTCTCACTAGATTCATGCGCTATCAGTCTGAATAAAAGCGGTTCTTTTGCGTTCTGGAAACGTTATCGAAGGTTAGCATCGCAATATCCAATACGGCACCCGGCGGTGAGACCGCGGGCAGGAAAGGGCAACGATGCACGACACTTCTCTCCGATTGCGTTACCTCAGCGAGCCCGAGATCATCGACGTCGGCGCCACGGACATGGCACGTTGTATCGACACGATGTGCGAGGTCTTCTCGCTGCTCGCGACCGGCGACTACCGCATGGGTGGTCCGAATCATAGTTCGCATGGGATCAAGGTCGACTTCCCCCTCGAGCCGGCATTCCCCGGTATGCCGCGCCATACCTCGGACCGCCGCTTCATGGCGATGCCTGCATACATCGGTGGGAAGTATCGTGCGACTGGCCTCAAATGGTATGGCTCGAATATCGAGAACAGCGAGAAGGGTCTGCCGCGGTCTATGCACCTGGTGGTCTTGAATGACACCGAGACTGGCGCTCCGATCGCCGTGATGCCGGGAAACCTGATCAGCGCCTATCGTACGGGCGCGGTCGTCGGAGCCGGCACTCTGCACCTCGCCCGAACGGACGCTGACTCGGTCGCGGTGATCGGCCCCGGGCTCATCAACCAGGTTGCGTTCCGGGCGATCCTAGTGACACGGCCCGCCATCGCCCGCGTCCGGATCGCGGCGCGTTCGCTCACGAGCCGGAACGCGCAGCGCTTCCAGGAACTCGTCCGCTCCGAGTTCCCCCAGATCCAAGAGGTGGAGATCGTCGATTCGATCCGGTCGGCGGTCACCGAGGCCGACATCGTCACGGTCGCCGCGACCGGTCTGTCCGGCGTCGCAAACTACCCGGTCATCGACCCGGAGTGGCTGCGCCCGGGTGCGTATGTCGCGGCGACCTCGAACATCCAAGTCGATGCCGGGTTCCTGTGCACTGGCGCTCGTAACGTCGTCGACCACACTCCGCTCTACGAAGCCTACGTCGCGAACTTCAGCCCTCCGTATCACGAGCAACTCGGGGCTCTCGGTGTCAAATACCAGGACATGCTCCTGGACGGGCGCCTGAACGTTGCCGACATCGCCGAGTTCGGGGACATCGTCGACGGCAGGGCACCTGGCTACGATCCGGCACGGCCGTCCTTCTTCTCCATCGGCGGGATCCCGGCCGAAGACGTCGCTTGGGCGACCGAACTCCTCTGGGAGGCGCAGCGCCGCGACATTGGCACGTTGCTGCCGATCTGGGATCAGCCCGCCCTAGGCTAGAGGCGGTTTCGGTCTACCCGGCGCTCCTGACTGCGGCAATCGTAGCGAGCAACCATTGGGGCCGATCGGCCAAGACGTTAATCCGATTCTCGGGTCGCATCGCTCGACACAGCGATCACCGGTACCACCGAAATACGGATGTTCTTTATCGCATCGGTATGAACGAACATGCGCGCGAGGATTCATGCTGTTCGACCCGTCGACTAGCTTCTCGCCCGCTCGCCAGCCCACTTGCTGGTTCGCCGATGTCAACCACGGAGGCTTCGAGGACCAGGTGACCCGTCAACTCCGGCGCCTCTTCGAACGCTGCGTGCGCGGTCTCGCCTTTCGGGTGCCCAAAGGTCGTCCTCGGCACGTCATGTACCCGCGGGGCCCTGAACACGGTCTCGGAACGCACGTCAAATGAAGCGACTCGGAATGCCGCTCATGCTGCGCGTACGGCACGCCCGGCCCCATCGGCTAAGAGATCCGAGCCCTGCCCGAGGTTACTTCTTGTGAGTGCAGCCTGGGCATGGGGATGGGGCATGCGAAGTGGCGGAGTGTATCCCTCGAATCGCTCCGGTGGTGCACTCCGCCACGCGGCGTACTATTTCGTGGCCTCAGGGACGCGGACGAGCTTCTTGTTGGCAAACTCGTTGATGCCGTAATGCGCGAGCTCGCGGCCGACGCCCGAGGCCTTGACCCCGCCGAACGGGAGATCCGGGGCTGTCTTGCTCGTGCTGTTGATCCAGACCATGCCCGTCTCGATCCGGTCGGCGACCCGTTGCGCCCGTTCCAGGTCGCCCGAGAAGACCGTGCCGCCTAGACCGAACGGGGAGTCGTTGGCGATCTGGACCGCTTCCTCTTCGGACGCGGCGCGGTGCACGACCGCGGCCGGGCCGAATAGTTCCTCTGCGTAGGCGCGCATGTCTTTGGTCACGCCTGACAGCACGGTCGCCGGATAGTAGGCGCCCGGTGCGTCGGGGGCCTCCCCGCCCAGGTGGACTTTCGCGCCGCGGTCGATGGCGTCGTCGACCAGCTCGACGAGATCGTGGCGGGCGGCGGTGGAGGAGAGCGGGCCGAGCTTCGTCTCGTCCGACGACGGATCGCCTGTGGCGTACGCGCGGCTCTGCTCGATGAACTTCTCGAGGAACGCGTCGTACACCGCGTCCAGGACGATGAAGCGCTTGGACGCGGTGCAGGCCTGCCCGCCGTTGGCGAAGCGACCGACCGCGGCTGCGGCGGCTGCCGCGTCGAGGTCGGCGTCGTCGAGCACGATGAACGGGTCGGATCCACCGAGCTCCAGCACGTACTTCTTCATATGCCGCCCGGCGACCTCGCCGACCGCTGAGCCCGCCCGCTCGGAACCGGTGAGAGAGACGCCCTGCACGCGCGGATCGGCGATCATCTCGGCGATCTGACCGGCGTTGGCGAACACGTTCGCGTAGACGCCATCGGGCAGCCCCGCCTCGCGGAACACCCGCTCGATAGCGAGGGCGGACTGCGGGCAATTGCGCGCGTGCTTGAGCAGGATCGTGTTGCCCAGGATCAGGTTCGGGGCCGCGAACCGTGCCACCTGGTAATAGGGGTAGTTCCACGGCATGATACCGACCAGGACGCCGACCGGTTCGGTCTTCACGATGGCGGTGCCGGGGCCGGAGATGTCGAGCACCTCGTCCGCGAGGAACTGCTCGGCGCGGTCCGCATAATAGTCGTAGATGTTCGCGACGAGATCGACCTCGCCACGCGCCTGGACGATGGGCTTGCCCATCTCGAGCGTGATGAGCGCAGCCAGTTCTTCCCGCTGTTCGCGGTGGAGCGCGGCGATGCGCTTGACCAGGGCGACCCGCTCTTGCAGCCCGCGATCCCGCCACTGCGGATAGGCTTCCGCGGCGCGATCGAGAGCCTCCCGTGCCTCCTTGTTGGTGATCTCGGGGAACTCGGCCAGCTGCTCGCCGGTTGCAGGATTCACTGTCGTGTAGACACCCATGTGCGACGACGCTCCTTCATTGTTCGGTGTGTGATCGCGGAACTCCGCGCGCACCAGTGCGCACGGATCCTCGACTATCACTGTTGCTCACTATTCATGTCGCGTCCAATACCAAATCCGCCCCCGCTCATGCGCTGGCATTAATAATGCTCTACCGCGCCCAGTGGAGTCCATGTGAGATTTTATGACGATAGTGTCATGAAATAGGATCTATTAGGTATTTGTGTGTTATTGGATTTCGCACCAAGCTGGAACATGACATGCACCAGGACTGAGTGTGCCTGGACGCGATCCGAAAGAGGTGGGGCTTGGTGGAAACGCTCACGGCCGAGCACAACGGCGATCGCACGATCGTGCGATTGAACCGGCCTCAGACACTGAACTCGATCGACCAGGCCATGGTGGATGATCTCCACGAGGTCTGCGACCAGCTCGAGCGCGAACCGCGCATCCTCATCCTGACGGGAACCCGCACCGACAAGGGCGGCATTTTCGCCTCCGGCGCGGACATCTCCCAGCTGCGCGACCGGCGCCGTCATGACGCCCTGCGCGGGATCAACTCGAGCATCTTCGCGCGGATTGCTGCCCTGCCGATGCCGGTGATCGCCGCGATCGACGGCTATGCCCTCGGCGGCGGCGCCGAGCTCGCCTACGCCGCCGACTTCCGGATCGCGACGACGCGGGTGAAGATCGGCAACCCCGAACCCAACCTCGGCATCATAGCCGCCGCGGGGGCATGCTGGCGGCTCGTCGAGCTCGTGGGCGAGCCCGTCGCGAAAGAGATCCTGCTCGCCGGCCGCGTCCTCACCGCAGACGAGGCGCTATCGATTCGGCTGGTCGGCGAAGTCTGCGAGCCGGACGAGCTCCTGGACCGGGCGAACGCGCTCGCGGACCGTATCGGCGGTTTCGACCCGTTGGCGATCCAGGTGACCAAGCAGGTGATCCACGCGCCGCGGGCGGCGCACCCGGTCATCGACAACCTTGCGCAAGCGTTGCTCTTCGAATCCCCGGAGAAGACCCGGCGCATGGATGATTTTCTGCTGAAGCGCAACGCGCGGAAAGGACGCTGAACCCATGGCATTGCCGAATCACATCGCCGTCGTCGGAGGCGGACGGATGGGGGCGGGCATCGCGCTCAGCCTCGCCATCGGCGGATCGCAGGTCACCGTGCTCGAACGCGATGCCGCGTCGGTGGACGCCGCCCGGGCGCGGCTCGATGACATCGCGCAGAAAGCGGTCGCGAAGGATCCCGCGGCCCCCGCCCTCGACGTGCTCCTAGGGCGCCTCGCCGTGTCCGAGGACTACGAGCTCCTGAGAGAAGCAAACCTCGTGATCGAGGCGGTCCCAGAGGACTTCGAGCTCAAAGTGAACACCCTCCGCGCGATCGAGGGGCGCGTCACCGAGACCACCGCGATCGCGACGAACACGTCGTCGCTGTCGGTCACGAAGCTCGCCGCAGAACTCTCCCACCCGTCCCGCTTCCTCGGGCTGCACTTCTTCAACCCGGTTCCCGCCTCCACCCTGATCGAGGTCGTCGTCGGCGAGCAGACCGGCGTCGGCCTCGTCGCCGCAGCGCGAGAGTGGACCGAGGGGCTGCGGAAGACCCCCGTCGTCGTGCATGACGCACCCGGCTTCGCGAGCTCCCGGCTCGGCGTCGCCCTCGCACTCGAAGCGATGCGGATGCTCGAAGAGGGCGTCGCTTCGGCCGAGGACATCGATGCGGCGATGGTGCTCGGGTACCGGCACGCCACCGGCCCGCTCAAAACCACCGACCTCGTCGGTCTGGACGTGCGGCTCGGCATCGCGGAGTACCTCGCCTCCACGCTTGGCGAGCGCTTCGCACCCCCGCAGATCCTGCGCGACAAGGTCGCTGCCGGAGAGCTCGGGCGCAAGAGCGGCACAGGCTTCTTCGACTACAGCTGAACGCTTGGGTCACGCGCCGCACCCCAACGGCTGGCCCGAACCACACACACGATCCCAGGAGGATGCAGATGCCCCAGACCAACGCCCTGTGGAGCGCCCAGGCGCACATGCCGACCGTGCTCTCGAACCCGCAGACCGTCATCGTCAAAGGCGACGGCGCCTACATCACCACTGCGGACGGGGACCGTCTCCTCGACGCCGCCGGCGGCCTCTGGTACGCCAACATCGGCCACGGCCGGGACGAGATCGCACAGGCCGCCGCCGAGCAGATACGCACCCTCGAGACCTGGCACATCTTCGGCCGGTACGTGAACGAGCCGGCACTCGAACTTGCGAACAAGATCGCGACGCTCGCCCCGTTCGACGACGCCAAGGTCATCTTCACCAGCGGCGGATCCGATTCCGTCGACTTGGCACTCAAACTCGCACGCCGTCACCAGCAGCTCCAGGGACAGCCGGAGAAGCTCACCGTCGTATCCCGTCAGGACGGCTATCACGGTCTCCACGCCTACGGTACCAGCGTCGCAGGCCTCTCCTTCAACAGCGACGGCTTCGGCCCCGGCACCCTCATCCCGGAGACACTGCTCGTCGATCAGTGGGACATCGACGCCGCCGAGCGCACCATCCGCGAACACGGCGGAGAGAAGATCGCCGCGTTCATCGCCGAACCCGTCATGGGCGTCGGCGGTCTCGTTCCGCCCCCGGCCGGCTACTTCGAGCGGATCAAGGAACTCGCGAAAGAGTTCGGTTTCCTCGTCATTGCCGACGAAGTCGTCACCGCCTTCGGTCGTCTAGGCACCTGGACGGCGTCCGAGCGCTTCAATCTCGAACCCGACATGATCACTTTCGCGAAAGGCATCACCTCCGGCTACCTGCCCCTGGGCGGCGTCATCGTCGCCCCCAGCGTATCCAGCCAGTTCTACGCAGGAAACGACGCGCCCATCTTCCACCAGGGCCTCACCTACTCCGGCCACGCGACCGTCGCGGCTGTCGCACTCAAGAACCTCGAGATCATCGAGCGCGAGAACCTCCTCGGCCGCGTCCGCGAGCTCGAACCGGTCCTCGTCGAGGAACTCGAACAGCTCCGCCACCACCCCGGCGTGAAAGACGTACGGCACATCGGACTCATGGGCGGCGTCGACCTCGCCGACGGCGTCTCCGGGCTCGACGTTGTCGCCGTCCTCGAAGGTCGCGGCGTGCACCTGCGGAACCTCCCGAACAACATCCTCCAGATCTCCCCGCCCTTCATCGTCACGGCCGAGGAGATCCGCACCATCGTGCGCGGCATCCGCGACGCCCTCGACACCGTACACGGCAGATAAGCCAGGTGGCTGCCCTGCGGGGAAGACAGCCGGCACGACCCGATGTCCTCCCGGACAGGGAGGCTCCACCACTGAATAAGGAACACGCATGAACACAGGCAATGTCTGTGCGGCTCCCAGACTGCCACAGCAATTCATCTTCCTACAAATACCAATAACATCAATATTTATGCGCTCGCCGACATAATGTATTGGTAGAGGAATGCGGTCCCATGATTCAGTGGGTCTCTGTTCCCCGTGGAGCACGTCCTCGGCATTCCCCTAGAGCACCTCCTTAGCCAAGGCCAGAACCGTCTTCAGTGCGGAGCTCCGAGATTCCGAACGTCAAGCCATTCGAAGAAACACCTCCTTGAAGGGATCCACGACCGGCAAGCATGAGAACTCATCGGTGTGGGTGTTCTCCGCGACAGAGAATATCGTGAGGTGCGCGCCCGCTTTAGTCGCGACGAGCGAAAGGGTCGTCCAGGTGTCGGGTGTGATCCGGGTTGCCATGTGTTCAAAACCAATTGGGGGGCACAATCGCATGAACCGATCCGTGAGTACTGATCCAACATGAGGGGGCAATGTCACGAAATACTCCTCAGACATCCCGGCGCTCATCGACCGCTACCTGGATGGCGCCATCAAACTCCACGAGCTTGTCTCCCGCCGCCTGCCCCGAGAAGCACAGGACGCATTCGACGATCTCTCCTCTGGTATCGTGCTCCGGACGCTGCTGATCCCCCAGCCTAAGCGCCCCGACCGTGCCGTCGCGCTCCGATCGCCCGCATCGTCGACAGAGGGGTCATCGCATGTCAGCTACGTCGCATCCGCATTTCTGCGGCACCCTCGGCCCCGTCGGGCTGACCTTCTTCGGCGTCACCTACATGATCATCGCGGTCGTATTCACGACATACGGTGTCGTGAACCAGGTGACCGACGGGCATCTCCCCACCGCCTACATCCTCGCGATCATCGCGATGCCCTTCACCGCTGCCAGCTACCCCACCCTCGCTCGGAAGTACCCGGTCGCGGGCGCCACGTATACCTACACCCAGCAAGCCTTCGGCGGGCTCGTCGAGCTCCTCACCGGCTTGGTGATCCTGCTCGACTACCTCTTCATCCCGATGATCAACTTCCTGGTCATCGGCATCTATCTGTATTCGCAGTTCCCCGCCGTGCCAAATGGGCGTTTACGATGGCGACGCTACTGATTGTGTTCACCTTGAACCTGCTCGGCATCTCCCTGGTGAACCGGGTCAACTTCATCGTGATCGCCCTATCGGTGCTGCTGGTGGTCGTGCTCATGGTTCTCGCGTTCAAGAAGACGCTGCGCGGGGACACCTTGGTGAGACTCCTCGAGCCTTTCACCTTCGGGCAGCGCGGTATCGGTGGGATCGCCTCAGGAGCTGCGATCCTCTCACTCTGGTTCCTGGGCTTCGTTGCCGTCTCCACCCTCGCGGAGGAGGCGCGGAACACCCGCCGCGACATCCCGCGAGCGATCGTCGGCTCGACGCTGCTGGGCGGCCTGCTGTTCGTGCTGGTTTCCTGGTCGGGCGCCCTGGCGTGGTCGCCCAACTGGCAGGCCCTCTCTGCTGACGAAGTGGAAGCGGTCGGCGTCAGCCTCGTCAGGGTGCTCGGCGGCGCGCCGTTCGCCGCGTTCTTCATCGCCATATATGTGGTGAGTTGCTTCGGCAGCGCAATGACCGGGCAGGCATCCGTTTCGCGGTTGCTAATCGCTGTGGGGCGCGACGGTGTGCTGCCCCGGCCGCTCACCAAGCTGCACCCCGGTTCAGCACACCGTTTGTCGTAGTGATCGTCGTGTCGGTGTTCGCACTGGCCAGCCTGGTACTCGACTTGAATACGGCGGAGTTTATGATCAGCTTCGGCGCCCTCGCGGCGTTCGCGATGGTAAACCTGTCAGCCATCAAGGACGAGTTCCTCCGGAAAGACAGGACGGGGAACCGCGCGAAGGGAGGCGTCCTGCTGCACCTGGTCTGCCCGCTGATCGGGTTCGCGCTCACGGTCTGGCTGTGGACGTCGCTGGAGCCCTCGACCTGACTCGTCGGCTGCATTTGGCTGACCATCGCCGCTACCGAGACGCCGGGTCTCAGTGAGTCCGTCCCGAAGCTCGACTTCTCCGGCGAAGCGCCCACGACCATCCAGATCGATTAGCTCAGAGGAATCGAGGCGGCCGCCGACCGGTGAGGCAGTTGGGTATGCGCGCAGTACAGCTGGCGGCGCCTACAGGACTTCGTCGGCGAGTGCCAGCACCGTGGCGAGTGCGGGGTTCCGCGAATCGGCGCGCCAGGCCATGCGCAGGAGCACCTCGTCGAATGGGTCTGCGACCGGGAGGAAGGAGAACCCGTCGGTGTGGGTGTTCTCTGCGACCGATGAGATCGTGAGATGAATGCCGACCTCGGCTGCGACGAGTGACAGCGCCGTCCAGGTGTCGGGGGCGACCTGCGCGATGAGGGGGTCGAAGCCGGCAGCGTGGCTGAGTCGGAGCAGCCGGTCTGTAAGTACTGATCCGGGCTGCAGGGGGAGCGTCACGAAGTAGTCGGCGGAGAGCTGATCCATGTGGACCGAGTCAGCGCCGGCCAAGGTGTGGGTCTTCGGGACGGCGACGACGAGTTGCTCGTTGATCAGAGTGCGGGTTCTGATGCCGGCTGGGACGTAGTCCCAGCGGCCAATGGAGATGTCCGCCTCATCGTTCAGGAGCCGGTTGATGGCGGGCTGGGCGAAGTTCTGGCTGGAGAGCTCGAGGGATAGGTCTGGATGTTTGAGACGCGCAGCGCGGGAGAGCTGGCCGACGAGAATCTGTGTGGAGGCGCCAGCGAAGGCGATACCGACATGCCCGAGTTCGCCGCTCTGAGCGGCGCGCACATCGTGCGCGGCATGCTTGAGTTCGTTGAGAATGCGGCGGGCCGGGCCGAGCAGAGCCTCCCCGGCCGCAGTGACCTCCACGGAGCGCGTCGTGCGGTGGAACAGCTCCGCGCCCAGTTCCTTCTCCAGTGCCTTTATGGTGCGGCTTACCGGAGGCTGCGCCAAATGGAGGCGTTCGGCCGCTCGCCCGAAGTGCAGTTCTTCCGCGACGGCGACGAATGCTCTGAGGTCCTGAATTTCCACTCGCCAATGATAGCACGAGGATCATATATCGTGTCGTATTTGCTTCATTTCAGGTCTCAGTGCGACGAACGATTGGAGAGGGACATATGTGCTGAAGGTATCAATAACGTGAAAATAGGTATTTGACGTGCACTAATCGCGCCTGACAAGGTGAAAACATCGAAAACGGTTCAACGGAAGAACGGTCCCGAGGTAGACGGTGGAAGATCACAACAGACTTGAAGAACTACTCGCGCGTTCGGGGCAGGGGCCGTTGAGCGGCACCATCATCGCTGACTTCGGCAGGGTGCTGGCCGGGCCCTACTGCACTATGCTGCTGGCGGACATGGGGGCGACCGTCATCAAGGTCGAGAGTCCGATCGGGGACGAGACCCGTGCTTGGATGCCGCCGGAGCATGAGGGCAAGTCGACTTACTACCTCTCGATCAACCGGAACAAGCTGTCGATCGAACTGGACTTCAGCGACCCCGGGGATCTCGCGACCGCACGCGAGCTCGCAGCTCGCGCGGACGTCGTAATCGAGAACTTCAAGCCCGGCGGTCTCGAGAAGTTCGGGCTGGACTATCAGAGCGTGGCGGCTCAGAACCCGGACGTGATTTTCACCTCGATCACCGGGTTCGGTACCGCGGGCGGGGCGAGCCTTCCTGGATACGACCTGCTCGTCCAGGCTGCCTCCGGGCTCATGAGTCTCACCGGGGCGCCGGAGACCGAGCCGTTCCGTGCCGGCGTCGCGGTCGTCGATGTGTTCACGGGTATGCACGCCTGCATCGGTATCCTCGCCGCCCTCAACCACCGGCGAGTGACCGGTGAAGGGCAGCGGGTGGAGGTCAATCTGATGAGCTCGGCACTGTCGGGCCTGGTGAACCAGACCGGCGCTTACGCCATCGCAGGCGTCGTTCCGACCCGCATGGGCAACGAGCATCCGAGCATCTACCCTTACGAGCCGATCGCCACCGGAGACGGGGAGATCGTGCTCGCGATCGGCAACGACAGGCAGTTCCGGGTGCTCTGCCGGGAGCTCGGCACGCCTGAACTCGTCGAGGATCCGCGCTTCGCGTTCGCGCCCGACCGCAGCCGCAACCGACTCGATCTGCGTCCGCTACTCGAAGCCGCGCTCTCGCATGCGACCGCCACGGAGTGGTTCGAACGGCTCACCGCAGCGGGGATCCCGTGCGCGCCGATCCAGGACGTCGCAGCCGGTGTCCAGTTCGCCGAGCGCATCGGCCTGGATCCGATCATTCAAGCCGGATCCGGGGATGACTCTCTGTCCGGGATCCGCAACCCCATCACCTTCTCACAGACCCCGGCGACCTACGACAAGGCGCCCCCCGAGCTAGGCGCAGATACCGAGCTGGTGCGGCGCTGGCTCGCGGGCTCCTCGCCGCTCGCATCGATCTCAGCAAAGGAAGCAACAGCATGAGTGCACTCAACAGGTCAGGCGTCAACGTGGATTTCTACGGCGTCGAGGACTACCTCGGTGAGGAGGATCGCGCGCTCGTCGCGAAGGTGCGAGCCTTCGTCGATTCTGAGGTCACCCCGATCATCAACGAGTACTGGGAACAGGCGGACTTCCCGTACCAGATCCTCCCGAAGTTCGGGGAGCTTGGCATCATCGGCACCGCGATCGAAGGGTACGGCTGCCCAGGCCTGACCCGGTTGCAGGCGGGACTGGTCGCCATGGAGCTCTCCCGCGGTGACGGGAGCATCAACACGTTCAACGCCGTGCACTCCGGCCTCGCGATGGGGACGATCAACCTACTCGGCAGCGACGAACAGAAGCAGCGCTGGCTGACCCAGATGGCGAAGCTCGAGAAGCTCGGCGCGTTCGCGCTGACGGAACCCGATCACGGTTCCGACTCCGTGGCTCTTGAATCCAGCGCCCGCCTCGACGGCGACCACTACGTTCTCAATGGCTCGAAGCGGTGGATCGGCCTCGGCCACGTCGCAGATCTCGTCATCATCTGGGCGCGCGACACCGCCGACGACAAGGTCAAGGCGTTCATCCTGGAGAAGAACGAGGACGGCAGTTACCCGTCCGGATACCACGCGGAAGCCATCCAAGGGAAGATCGCCAAGCGCGCGATCCAGCAGGCGCAAATCACCTTCGAAGACCTTCGGATCCCCGCCGAGAACAAACTCGAAAAGTCTCAGTCGTTCCGCGATGTCGGGGCGGTGCTCAACCGCACCCGCAGCACCGTCGCCTGGGAATCGTTGGGACACGCGACCGCCGCCTACGAGGCGGCAGTGCAGTACGCGTCCGAGCGCGTCCAGTTCGGCAGCCCGATCTCACACTACCAACTCGTCCAGAACAAGCTCGCCAACATGCTCGCTGACCTTACAGCGATGCAGCTGGTCTGCTTCCGTGCCGGCGCCCTGCAGAACGAAGGCCGCCTAAGCAACGAGCAGGCCTCGCTCGCGAAGATGTTCACTGGCGATAAAGCGCGGCAGCTATGCCGCGATTCCCGCGACCTGCTCGGCGGCAACGGCTTGCTGCTCGAGAACCACGTCGCCCGCCATCTCACGGACATGGAAGTCGTCCACACCTACGAGGGCACCGATTTCATCCAGTCCCTGATCGTGGGCCGCGAGATCACTGGGGTCTCCGCGTTCAAGCGGTAAGGACGGAGCGAGATGGGCGAGTACATCGTCATAGGCGCAGGACTCGCCGGCGCCGCCACCGCGTGGCGTCTCGCCCAACGCGGGCAAGACGTGACCCTGCTGGAGCGGTCGGCACCAGCCAACCCGTACGGCAGTTCGCACGGCTCCGCGCGGATCTTTCGCTACGCCTACCCGAGCGAGCTCTACACAGGGCTCGTTATCCGTTCCAAGCCGCTGTGGGACGAACTCGAACGGGAGAACGGTGCACGTCTGATCGAACCCACCGGCGCCCTCGACCATGGCGCGGTGAACGATCCCGTCGGCCTCGCCCGTGTCCTGGACGCGCTGGGTGTCGAGCATGAGCTACTGCCAGAGGCGGAGGCGGGCTCGCGCTGGCCGCAGTACGGCTTCGACGGCGCGGTACTCTATCACCCCGGCGCTGGAGTGCTTGATGCCCGCAACACGGTCGAGGCGTTCGTTCGCCTGGCCGCCGCAACCGGGCGGGTCAGACTGCTCACGAACTGGACCGTCAGCTCTATCGAGCGGCGCACCGGCGGCTTCCGCGTCGAATCCACGGTCGGCGACGTCGTCGAAGGCGAGAAAGTGGTCGTCGCGGCCGGCCCGTGGCTTCCAACCCTTCTGGACTCGCTCGCTCTGCCTGCCGGGTTCATCCACTCACTGCCGTCTTTCGAAGTGCGTGAGGAGCAGGCGTTCCACTTCCCCTACCACGACGCCGGCGCTTCCGGCGCACCCTATCCGGCTTGGCCGACGTTCATGCACGAGAACGAGACGGTCGACATCTACGGTCTGCCAGGCGGCCGCGACGCCGGATACCACGGCCTCAAGATCGCGCACTTCAATGGCGGAACCGTAATCCCGAGCATCTTCGACCGCACCGGCCAGATCCGGCCGGAGGCCAGGCAACGAGCTCGCGACTACGTCAAGGAATGGGTGCCCGGTGTCGAACCGGATTCCTACGCGGAAGCGACGTGCATGTTCACCAGCACGCCCAGCAGCGACTTTCTGATTGACGAGGCCGAAGGCATCGTCGTCCTGTCCGCCTGCTCCGGCCGTGGTGCGAAGTTCGCTCCGCTGCTCGGCGAGCTCGCCGCCGACCTTGCTACCGGCGCCGGGACCGTCCCTGACGAGTTCCGTGCCGCGTATCACTCCAGGCGCTCCGCAGCCTGACCCACCTTACTCACAGAAAGACCACGGTTCACCCCATGACCTCGACGTTCATCTACGATGCCGTCCGCACCCCTTTCGGACGCGCCGCCGGTGCGCTCTCCGGGATCCGCCCTGACGACCTCGCCGCGGTCGTCATGAAAGCCGCCGTCGAGCGCACCGGCGTCGATCCCGCACGTATTGAAGACGTGATCTTTGGAGACGCGAACCAGGCCGGTGAGGACAACCGCAACGTCGCCCGTTTCGGCGCCCTCCTCGCGGGCTTCCCCTCCTCGGTCACGGGCGTCACCGTCAACCGGCTTTGCGCATCGTCCGTGGAGGCCGTGATCCAGGGTTCCCGGGCGATCGAGTCGGGGGATGCAGAGCTGATCCTCGCCGGCGGCGTGGAGTCCATGTCCCGTGCGCCCTTCGTTCTCGAGAAGTCCCCGAAGCCCTGGCCGGCGGTCGGCAACCAGACGCTCTGGAACACTTCCATCGGGTGGCGCATGGTAAACCGGGCCCTGCCCAAGCATTGGACCATCTCCAACGGCGAGTCCGCGGAGAAGATCGCCCAGGAGTGGGGGATCACCCGTGAAGCACAGGACGCGTTCTCGGTCCGCTCGCATGAGCTCGCCGCGAAAGCGTGGGCGGAGGGCCGCTACGACGCCGAGATCGTGCAGGTGCCCGGCGCTGAGATGGCGCGCGATGAGGGCATCCGCGACGGCAGCACCGTTGAGAAGCTCGCCGGTCTCAAAGCGCTGTTCGCCGCCGACGGTACCGTGACGGCCGGGAACTCGTCCTCGATCAACGACGGTGCTTCCGCGGTGCTGCTCGGCGCCGAGGACGCCCTCGACGCCGAACCGCTCGCGCGGATTACCGGACGTGCCGCCCACGGCGTCGACCCGGACATCTTCCCGATCGCGCCGATCGAGGCCGCGAACAAGGCGCTGGCGCGCGCGGGACGGACCTGGGCGGACGTTGACCTCGTCGAGCTGAACGAAGCCTTCGCCTCACAGTCCCTGGCCTGCCTCAAAGGCTGGCCCGACTTCGACCCGGAGAAGCTCAACATCCACGGCGGCGCCATCGCCATCGGTCACCCCCTCGGCGCCTCAGGCGGCCGGATCATCGGTCACGCCGCCCACGAGCTCAAGCGCCGCGGCGGAGGAGTCGCAGTCGCCGCGATCTGCATCGGCGTCGGCCAAGGGCTCGCCGTTGTTCTTGAGCGGTAACTTATGGCCGTAGTGTCAATGCTGTTCAGTTCATTCGTCTCGGGTGGTACGCAGCTCAGAAGCTGCACTGGACTCTAAGCGGCCAGGTTACCTTTTGGCTGATTTAAGGGCTCTGTTGCAAAAATCGTGAAGCTTGAGCATGCTTGGCGGAGATTGGACGGACGGAACGATGACGGATTTCAAGTGGCGCCATTTCCAGGGTGATGTGATCCTGTGGGCGGTGCGCTGGTATT